>DATDFB010000018.1:0-10598 GCA_036522835.1 Thermoanaerobaculia bacterium
GCTGGCGATCGGCGCCGCTCGCGCGGAACGGGCCCTTCAGGCTCGTCTGCGTCGGCGTATACGCGTTGCTGATGACGTCGAGCGGCACGTCGGCCTGCAGGCGTCGCGGCCGGGCACGCCGCTCATCGGCAGCCGCCGCCGTGCTTCGCGCCGGCGCCTCCATCGGTACCTCGATTTTTTCACGGCGAAACAGCTTCCGCGCCGCGCGCGCTACGGCTCCGCGCATGCGCGCGACTCGCGAGCTCTTCCTTGTCTCCCGTGTCATGCTTCCCCCTTTCCACTGACTCTCTCATTGCAAGAATGAGACTCGCCAGATCTTCCCGGCGCCGTCGTCGGAGATCAGCAGCGAACCGTCTCCGAGGACGAGCAGGCAGGCCGGGCGGCCCCAGACGCGGCGGCTCGTCTCGTCCGTCATCCAGCCGGCCACGAAATCGTCGTATCCGCCGGTTGGGCGGCCGTTCTTGAATGGAATGCGGATGATTTTGTAGCCCGTGCGGCGCGTACGGTTCCACGATCCGTGCAATCCGACGAAAGCGTTGCCGCGGTACTCCGCCGGAAACATCGAGCCGGTGTAGAAGGTGATGCCGATCGGCGCGGAATGCGACTGGATCAGGAGCGACGGCACGATCGTCTTGGCCACGAGGTCGGGCCGTTCGCCGCGGCGGCGCGGATCTTCGTTCTTCCCGATGTACGCGAAGGGCCAGCCATAAAACGCGCCGTCCTTCACCTCGGTCGCGTAATCGGGAACGAGATCGTCGCCCAAGCCGTCGCGCTCGTTGACGACCGTCCAGAGCGCGCCGGTCGCCGGCTCGAGGGCCATGCCGATCGGATTGCGCAATCCGAAGGCGAACGTGCGCCGCGCGCTGCCGTCGGGATTCATGATCAGGATGGCCGCGCGCGGCGGCTCCTCGACGCTCACGTTCGACGCCGAGCCGACGCTGACGTAGAGCTTCTTCCCATCGCGGCTCACCAAGAGACCGCGCGTCGAATGCCCGCCGCCGGGGAGCGGCGTGATCATCTTCAGCGGACCGCTCGCCTTGGTCTGGCCGGGGCGGTAGTCGTAACGGACGACGGAGTCCTCGTTGCCGACGTAGAGGAAGCCGCCGAGGAGCGCCAGGCCGAAGGGGGAGTTGAGGCCGCTGGCGAACGTGGAGCGCTGCTCGGCGACGCCGTCGTGGTTCGCGTCGCGCAGGATGGTGATCTTGCCGCCGCCCGGCTCGGCCACGATGACGTCGCCGTTCGGCGCGAGGAGCATCGTGCGCGGATCGTCGAAGCCGCCGGCGAAGACGTTGATGTGGAAACCGGGCGGCGCGACGAGGCGCGCGCCGGGCGGCGGGCCGACGACCTGCGGCGGGTTGCCCGCGGAGTGCGTCGCGAACGGCGCCGGCAGCCGGTCGGCGCGGATCTCGTGGTGCTGCAGCACGGGCGGCGTTTGGGCCTCGCTTCGGCTGCAGGAGAGGAGCGTCAGGGCGAGGAGAAGCGTTCCGGCGTTGCGCATGCGCATAATGTGAACGCAAATGTGGAGCCTTGCCGGAAAAGTTTTGACGACGTTGCTCCTCATCGCGCTCGCGCTCGCGGCGCTGGCCGCGTGGAGCATCGTGCGGCACGGCGTCAGCGCGCGCGACAAGCCGACCGCAGTCGAGGGGGCCCTCGCCGGCGTCTTGCGCCGCGCCGCGGTGCCGCGCGCGGCGCGGGCGACAAAGAATCCGGTCGAGCTCGACGCCGCCGTGTTGGCCGAGGGGCGCGAGCATTGGGCGGATCACTGCGCGCCGTGTCACGGCATGAATGGAAAGGGCGACACGGAGATTGGCCGCGGGCTCTATCCGAAGCCGCCCGACATGAGCGACGGCTCGCCGGGTCTCAGCGACGGCGAGCTGTTCTACATCATCACCAACGGTGTCCGCCTCACCGGCATGCCGGGCTGGGGCGATCCGCGCGACGGGCGCAGCAACGAGCAGACGTGGCACCTCGTCCACTTCATCCGCCATCTACCGAAGCTGACGCCCGCCGAGCTCCAGCAGATGCGGAAAGAAACGATGAGCGAGGACGAGTTTCTCTCAGGGAAATGAAACGAACCGCGCTTCTTCTCGTCTTTCTCGTGTCTTCGTCAATTCTTTTTGCACACGGCGGCATGCGCGAGCTGAAAGGGACGCTCGCCCAAATCGGCGCCGACTCGATCGTCGTCACGCACACGGACGGCAAGACCAACGAGACGATCGCGCTCACGAAGGCAACGACATACAAGGCCGGCAGCGCGCCGGCGACGTGGAGCGACATGCGCGTCGGCTCGCGCGTGGTCGTCCACTTCGGCCACGACGGCAAGGCGCTGGAGATTCATCTGCCGCAAAAGTCGGCATCCTGAGCCGTGGCGGCGGCACGCTTCTCGCTCTTCGGCTTTTCGCCCGGAGAAAACATGGAGCCCGCCACCGCCCTTTTGGTTGACCAAGACCCGACCGCAGTCGACGTGCTCCGCACCGCTCTTGCCGGCGAGCCGCTCGCCTTCGACGTCGCGTACGACTTCGCCACGGCAATCCGCTGCCTCGACTCCGGCCGCTACTGCGGCGTGATCGTCGACCTGTCGCTGCCGCGCGGACTGGAGCTCCTCGGGCGGACATCCCTGCCGACGGTCGTGATTGCGAACGGGAGCATTCCGAAGGCGCTGTGCGCGCACATCAAGTTCGTGCTGCCGAAGCCGGTGAAGACGTCGCTGCTGTTGAACGTCATCCGCGGGCTCTGCGCGCTGGCGTCGGCGAAGGAGTCGAGCCCGCCCCGCCGCGAGCGCCGCGGCGCGACTTCGGAAGAGCTCCGCGATCGGGTTTGACGGCGGCCCGCGGCTCGATGTCCGCCGGCGCTGCGCGAGACCACTGCGTCATCGCCGTCGAATGTATTCTGTACGTATGAATCCGCGACTCGTCTACATCGCCGGCAGCGTCGCGGCGGCGGCGCTCGTCGTCTTCGCGATCTGGCACGCAGCTCAGCCGAAGCCGTTGCCCGCCCCGATCAGGCCCGCGGCGACGGCCGCGGACGAGACCGCGAGCGCGCCGCGCATCGATCCCGAGGAGTTGCGCGAGCGCCTCGAGGCGGGCGACGTGACCATCATCGATGTCCGCGACACCGGCTCCTATCTCGCCTCGCACATCCCCGGCGCGCTGCACATCGAGCTGGCGCGCGTGCAGAGCGAGGTGCCGAACCTCCCCAAGGCAAAGCCGATCGTCGCGTACTGCACGTGACCGAACGAGGAATCGAGCGCCGGTGCGGTGCTCGTCCTTCAGCACGCGGGGATCGCGAGCGCGAAGGCGCTGCGCGGGGGCTTCCGCGCATGGATGGATCGCGGGTATCCGACGGCGAGTGGTGAAAAGTGAAGGTCGTGGCACTCCTATCGTAGGAGAACGAATTGGCTGACGAGCCCTCCAGGCCCGGGACGATGACCGCGGCGCAACGCGTTGCGCTCGGCGCCGTCTTGCTCGTGATCGCGGCCGTCGGCCTGGTCTACTGGGTCTACGTCAAACGGAACCGCGAATCCTTCACCGCGCGCGACCTGCGCGTCCTGCGGACGATGACGACCTCGCTCGACGACCTAGTGGCCGCGAATTCCGGCTACGTCAAAAACACGGTTCGTTACGGCGACGAGAGCGTCATTCCGGTCTCCGACAACTGCGGTGAGCCGATCGACGCCAAAGCCAACGCAGCGTTGCCGGCGACGCTGAAAGGGACGCCCGGCAACGAATGGTTCACGCGGCAGCTCAAGCCCTCCGGACGCGAGTTCGTGCTCCGCCTCGGCTACTACGCCCTGGCCGGCCCCCCACTGCCGAGGCTCGGCGCACCGGTCGCGCCGCCAGACCCGTCGACGCCGGCCGCAAGAGCGGCCAAGAGCGAGGACGCGAAACAAGCGCCCCTCACGCTGCGCCGCGGTTGCAGCGACGTGCCGCTGGCCGACCTCCTTCGGCCGGTGTTCAACATCGAGCTGGCGCAGGCGTTCGACGTCATCCTCGTGGCGAGCAGCGATGGCCATGTGCTCTACCGCGCGCAGCCGTCGCATGCCCGGTCGCTGCTGTTCGCGAAAACGGCGGCGCCGAAAGGCGACATCGGCGGCTCCCCGCTGCAGATCGAGGAGCTCGGCGCACTGATCGAGTCGAAAGGATGGCGCGAGACCAAGCCGCTCGACCTTGCCGCGCTGCGCCGGGTGACGCGCACCACGAACGTCGTGCTCTCCGACGACAGCTATGTCCTCTTCTCGCAGCCGTACTCGCTGTCGACGACGACCACGGCCACGGCCGTACAGCAGCAGTGGATCGTCTGCGGCCTGGTCGCCTCGCGGCGTTTCCGGATGGAGATTTTCGCCATTCCGGCGCCGGTCGTGATGATGGCTACGGCGCTGGCCATTCTGGCCATCTGCGCCTGGCCCTTCCTGCGCATCGGTCTGATGAACGAGCTCGAGCCGCTGACGGTCTCCGACGCCGTGCTCGTCGCCATCTGCGCGATCATCGCCGCGGCCATCGCCACCCTGGCCATCCTCGACACGTTCGCCTACATCCATCTGACCAGCATCGCCCGGCAGCAGTTGAAGGACTACAGCGAACAGTTGTCGCAGCGTTATGAAGACAACGTCGGCCGCGCCGCCGCCGCGCTCGAGTCGATGCGCGAGAAGACGAGGGATGCCCGCGACTGGGGCGGCGAGCGCATTCTCGATCGCCTTCGCGGTCCCGATCCGCGCGAGAGCCGGCGGCCGGAAGCCGAGCGCATCGACCCGGTGAAGAGCTATCCCTACATCATCTCCTTCGCCTGGATCGACCGCGACGGCGTGGAGCAGTACAAGTTCGCCGCGGAAGGAAAGAATCCGAGGGTCAATGTCCGCGGGCGCCAGTACTTCGCCGACGTCCTCGACAACAACCTCTGGCTGTCGCCGGAGCAGCGGGCGCCGGGGACGCACCAGCCGCAGCGCATTCCCTACGCGCTTCAGTGGGTCCGCTCCGCTGCCACGGGCCGTGTGACCGCGGCGATCGCGGAGGGGACGGGCTCGACCGCGTTTCCGGCCGTGGTGATGGGAACGGATCTGATCGACCTCAGCGCCACGGTCACGCCGCCGGATGTCCGCTTGGCCATCATCGACGAGCAGGGGAACGTCGTCTATCACTCCGAAGCGCAACGCATCGGCTACGAGAATCTCTTCGTGGAGTGCGATCAGAACCCCGCGCTCCGCTCCGCCGTCCTGGGGCGGCGAGGGACGCGCGTGGAGACGAGCTACTGGGGCGACAACACGGAGATGTACGTCCGCCCGCTGAAAAACTCGCCATGGACGCTGGTGGTCTTCCGCGCCAAACGCTTCGTGCGCGTGCTCAACGAGGAGACGGTATTGCTGACCCTGATGCCGCTGGTCGTCTCCTCGCTGCCGTACCTGATCGTCTACGGCGTGATCCTTCTCATCGCGCCGCGCTACCGCGCGCCGTCGCTCTGGCCCGATCCGAACCGCCGCGGCGACTACGTCCGCCTGGCGCGCCTCTACCTGATCCTGGGCGCCACGTACGGCTTGGCAATCTACGTCTTCGCGCCGTCGGCGCTGGCGCCGATGGTCTTTCTCTTTCCCGCGCAGGCGATCGTCAGCACGTACGTTCTCCTCCATCGCGACGATCGCCGCCTGCGCAGCGGCGTGGCCGTCTTCCTCTGGATCGTGCTGACGCTGACGCTCGCCAGCGTCATCGTCCGGGCCACGCCCGACAGCAGCGTCCTGGCCGTGGCCGCCTCGCCGGCGGTATCGAAGGGGGCGGTGCTGGCGCTGCTCGCCGTGGCGGCGGTCGCGTCGCTGTCGTTCTTCATGCCCGCCCGCGAAGGAGGCGCGGAGGATACGAACTTCCTGATGAGCTACGGCACGGTCTACCGGTTGTGCGGGGCGCTGCTCCTGGTCGTGGCCGCGGCGCTGCCGGTGGTCGGCTTTTTCAAGATCGCCACGCACATCGACCTCGAGCTCTACGCCAAGGGATCGCAACTGCGAATGGCCACCATGCTGGAGGACCGCCTCAACGGGCTGGCCTCGCTCAACGCGCTGGACGCGTGGAGCGAGGCCGTGAGGGGCGATGTCCTCGATTACAAGACGTCGCACATTTTCAAAACTTCGTGGTGCCTCATCCCGGCCATTCCCAAGAGCGACCGGCCATGCTCGACCTGTACCGGCTCCACGCGTCCCACCGTTCCTCCGTTGCTCCAGGAGCTCCTGCCGAACCTTTCCGAGGACTTCGGCGACACGCGGCAGTTGCAGGAAGGGAAGTCGCAGGACGATTTGTGGATGTGGTGCGTCGAGGCCGGCAACCTGAAGCTCGACCGGGTCATTCGCCTCAAGCCGTTGAACGCCCGAAAGCTCTACGCCGACGCGCTGACGCCGCAGCAGAATCTCATCCTGGCCTCGGCGGTCCCGCTGGTTCGCGACGCCCATCGGCAAGGCATCGCCCATGTGCTGGTCCTGATCGTCCTCTCGGGCATCGTCTTCTGCGTTTTCTGGGCAGCCGCCGATTTCATCGCCGAACGGCTGCTGATCATCGACCTGATCGAGCCGCTGTGGCTCGCCGACGTGCCGCTGAGTCCAACTCTCGGCGATCACATTTTCCTGGTGCGGCGGAAACAGACGATCGATCGCCTGACCGGCGCCGGCACGCAGCAGCGCTTCTACGACGTCTCGTTCCGCGGGATGTTTCAGAAGGAGACCTCGGACGGGACGCTCATGGCCATCGATCGCAGCGCGGCCGGCCGCAACGTGCGCATCAGCGATTTCGAGTACGGCATCAACGACGGCGCGATCAATTGGCAGAAGCTCGAATGGCTGGAGCGACTCCTGACGCTGTCCAACCGTACCGTGATCATCGTCTCCTCCGTCAGTCCGGCGTACGTCTTCAGCGCGCCGCTTTCGCCGCCCGCGCCGCCGCCGCCCGCCGCGCCCGCCCCCGCCGAGGCGGTTGTACCGGATCAGGCGTTGCCTCCTCCTCCTCCTCCTCCATCGCCGCGGGCGCGGTGGGAGACGCTTCTTTCGTCATTCGTGTGGGTGACGCAGGAGCAGCTCGAGCTTCGCCGGCGGGCAGCGGAGGAGCGCACCGCGAAGGCCAAGGAAGCCGCGGCCAGACAATCGGCGCCGCGCGTCGAACGCTCGTTCTTGCAGAACGTCTGGGCCTGGCTGAAGAGCCGTCTCGCGCTCCAGTGGACGGCGCCCGACTGGATCGCCGCGGAGACGAAGCACGATCCATTTCTGGCGCGGCTGGCGAAGGAGATGGAGCCGCTCCGCAAGCGCCCGCCGCTCGGCGAGGAGCGCCAGCGGTTCCTCGACGAGATCGGCGAGCGGGCGCGCACGTACTACGCCGGCTTGTGGGCGAGCTGCTCGCGCGACGAGCGCGTGCTGCTCTTCCAGCTCGCCCGCAACGGACTGCTCAACGGCAAGGACCGGCGCGTGGTGCGGCGGCTGATGGCCCGGGGCTTCGTCCGCCGCGAGCCGCAACTGGAGCTGTTCAGCGAGACCTTCCGCCGCTTCGTCCTCCTGGCCGGCCGCGACGACGATCTGCGCAGCGCCGAGATGGAGCGGCCGTCGCGTTGGAAGAATCTGCGCGGCGCGCTGGGCATTCTGGTCCTGGCCTTCATTTTCATGTTGTTCGCCACGCAGAAGGATCTGCTGTCGACGGCCCAGGGGCTGGCCACGTCGATCACCGCGTCCGTGCCGCTGATCATCAAGCTGCTCGGCATGCTCGGCGACCGCCACGCCGACGCGGCGTCGCGCTCCTGACGCGGGCCGGCCGGCAATTTCGCGAATTCCGCCGGCCTCCGTGACCGCACGTTCGGATTTCCCGCCAACGGCGGCTTCTCCGACAGCGAATGGGAACGCCGGCGCCGTCCGGCGTTAACCCTCGGCGCGCGCCCGCGTATCGATGTGCATGACACGCCGATGCCTGCCCGCGCTCGCTCTTTTTTTACTGTGCGCAGCCGCCGTCCATGGCGGCTCGAAAACTTCCATCTGGAACATGGGCGGCGACATCGTCGTCGTCGACGCGCCGTTCGGAGCGTCGCTGCACACGATGGGCGGCGACATACGCATCGGCCGTGCGCGCGGTGAGGTGGTGGCGAAGACGATGGGCGGCAACATCGCCGTCGCCGAGCTCGCCGGCCGCCGCCTGGACGCCGGATCCATGGGCGGCAACATCCGCGTCCGCGTCGTCGACTCCGGCGGCGGCCGCGACATCGTCATCCACACGATGGGCGGCAGGGTCGAGCTGATCGTCCCGCGCGATTTCGACGCCAGGTTCGACGTCGAGATCAAGCGCGCGAACGAGAACGCCGAGAGCCGTATCGAGAGCGACATCCCGCTGACGCAGACGGTGACGGAGCATCGGGGCTGGCTGCGCTCCGGCCGGCAGTTGATCGTTGCCCGAAAGACGACGTCGACGCAGCCGAATCGCGTCGAGATCCGGACATACGCGAGCCGCGTCGTGATCCGGCGGGAGTGATCGGTCACTTCGCGAATTCCGCCAGCTTCCGCAACCGGATGTTCGGATTGCTGGCGAAGTCGTGCCGCAGCCAGCCGAGGTGGCCGGCGCCGAAGATGACCACGATCCGTTCGTTCGGCGAGTCGATCAGCCGCACCACGTTCGTGTAGATGCGCATGTTGCGGCGGAACCAGTCGGCGACGAGGTCGGCGCCGGCCCAGTCGCCCGGCTCGCCGAGCTGGGCTTCGCGGTAGTAGAAGCCGACGTCCTGGGCCACCTTCGCGTCGTCGTTCATGTAGAGCAGCGTCTCCAGCACGCTGTGCGACGCGAGGTAGTCGTTCTGCGCCTTCACCATCGCGCCGATCTCGCCCATCATCGCCTCGATGTCCTTCGCACGGCCGCTGCCCTTGGCGTAGTTCATCAGGCGTTGGAAGGGGAAGTCGCCGTCGGTGTCGACCGCGTAGATCTTGGCGTGTCCGAGCTCCTTGGCCAGGCGATAGCCGATCTGGTCGTTCTCGTTGCGCGTGAGCGTGTAGTTGCCCGCGACGTAGTCGGCGTATTGCTTCGGGGCGCGCTCGCTGTAGACGTCGGCCTCGATGGCCACTTTCGTCGGCTTGAATTTCTCGAGCGCCTCGATGAGCTGCGCGATTTCCGCCTGGCGCTTCGGCGTGAGAACGTCGTCGGCCTTGGTGTTGAAGATGTCGCGCCCCGGATTGGCCATGTGGTAGACGCCGAGGACCAGCACCTCGGCGCGCGGCGCCTCCGCGGCGGCCGAAAGGGTCGCGAGAGCGGCGATGAGAGCGGCGAGCACCGTTCTGAGTGGCATTTTCACGACCTCCGAATTTGCAGCTGATTACGCGTGCTCCTTGGATCGCCCATGATCCACAGCGGATCGCCGAGGCCACTCGACGAACGATGCAGGACACGTCGAACGAGCTGCTCGTAAGCGTGATCTCCGCCTGGGAAATCGCGGTCAAACAATCGTTGGGCAAGCTCGATTTTACCCCCACCCGCCGAGGAGTGGCTCCCGGAGATGCTGGATCGCAGCGGATTGCAGGTCGTCCAGCCCGGGCTCGCAGCAGCAGTACGCGTGAGGACGGCGAGCTCGAACTGCTGGCGGGAGCGCGGCTTGATGCCGAGCCGCGACAGCACCTCGCGCGGAACGACTGAGTAAACGGCGCGGAGTCGATCAGGAAGCGGACCGGCTCCCGCCTCTCTTCGTCCGCGGGATTGGCGATTTCCAGCGTTCTACGCCGTCGCCGTCGCCGGTAAGATGAAGGCTCCGATGGAGCCGCTCACCGCCCTGACCGACGCCGTCCTCGCTGCGTGGACGGCGTTCCTCTCCGCGCTCCTCTTCGCGCGGGCGAAAGTCCTCTGGGCCTGCGCATTCGCGGCGCTGGCGGTGGCCGCGCTCGCGGGCACGGCCTATCACTGCTGCCGCCTCTTCCCGAAGCTCGTGCCGCTCGCGATCGGGCTCACGTCGCTGTTCCTAGGTGCGGCGATCGCGATGGCGTGGCTGGGCGCGGCCGCGCGCCGCGTGGCGATCGCGGCGCTCATCGTGGAGCTCATCGCCTGCGCGGCCGGCGTCGCGGTCATGAAGGACTGGTTTCGCGTCGCCGTCTACGACTACTTGCCGGTGCTCGCCGTCATCCTCGTCGCCTGCATCGTGCGGTGGCGCGATCCCGCCGCGCGTTTCATTGCCGCGGGCATCGTCGTGTCGTTCGTCGCGCTCGCCTTTCAGGTGAGCCGCGTGCCGTACCACAACGACATTTACCACGTCATTCAGATGGCGGCGATGGTGCTGCTGTACCACGGCGGGGCTAAGTTGCCAGCGCGCGGCGAACCGGCTCGAGAAAGCGCTGCAGCGACGCCGCGGTCTCGCCGCGCGCGATGAGGAGGCAGAGGACGTTCTGCTGCGCGACGAGGAGCGACGCGGCGTCGTGCTCGATGGGGCGCACGCCGTGCGCGCCTACCACGTCCGCGACGTAGGCGATGAGCATCCGCTCGTCGTTGCGCATGTGCATCGCCACGACGCCGGCGGCGCGCGCGTCGAGCCACGCCTCCGGCAGCGACGGCGCGAGCTTCGCCTCCTCGACGCGGTAGCCGTCGCGCTCGAGCACGGCGTCGATCTCCAGCGCGGCG
>DATDFB010000019.1:0-6487 GCA_036522835.1 Thermoanaerobaculia bacterium
CAGCCGCTCGATGTCGACGTCGGCTTGCTGCAGCGAGGCCTGCTCCGAGGTCAGTTGCGTCTGCAGGCCGATGCGGTCGCCGTCGAGCGAGCGCAGCGCCGCCTCCGCCGTCGACACGACTTCCGCCTCCTGCTTGGCCGCCTCCTCCTCGGCCGCGCGCAGGCCGCGCTCCTTCGCCCGCGCGGCGCCGGCGCGGCTGCGCGCGTCGGCCGCTTGCGACGGAGGGATGAGCCCTTGCCCGGCCATCCGTTCGAAGCGGTCGGCGCCGGTCGACTCGATGTCGGCGAGATGCGCGGCCTCGATGCGCGCTTCGCGCGCTTGCCGCAGCTTCGCCGCGGCGGCGTTTTTCTGGGCCTCGGATTTCGCGCGCGTGGCGGCGATCTGCGCGGCAACGGCGTCGATGCGGCGGCGGAGGTTGTCGATCTCCGCGACCGACTTCGCGCGCCGGATGGCGGCATCGGACGGATCGAGCTCCAGCAGCACGTCGCCGCGGCGTACGCTCTGTCCCAGGGCGATGTTGACGCGGGCGATGCGCCCGCTGAGCGGCACGGCGATCTGACGCACCGCGGCGCCCGACTCGAACCGGGCCCGCTTCGACACGGCCACGATGGAGACGCGCCCGGCCAGGGCCCAGACGATCCACGCCGCGAGCAGCGCGAGCGCCACCGCCACGCCGCGGAGGTGCCGCGGCGCATCGTCGTTGAGCGCGCGAAGCGTGCGGGAGAACGACGTCGTTGCCGAAGAAGGGGCTGAAGTCGGTATGGAGGAATTGTATCGGCGCCCGCGCGTGCGCGCTCACTCCGTCGTCATGTACCGCCCGTGCGCGACCTTGCGGGCGCGGCCGTCGCGGGCCATGCGGGCCAGGAGCGTGCGGACGTTGCCGATGTCCCTTTTCCTGGTGAGGCCGAGCATCGTCGCCACATCGAACGGTGCCAGAGGGTGGTCGCGGTGGCGCCGCAAGGCCCACCGGACCTGCTGGGCCATCCCCTCCGGCATCGGCTCCTCGTCGCTGGGCGGTCCCATCTCAGCCATGCACTCGTCGATCTGCCGCTGGACCGCCGCGCGCTCGGCGTCGAGTCTGTCGAGCTGTCCGCG
Source organism: Thermoanaerobaculia bacterium (assembly GCA_036522835.1). Taxonomy (GTDB): domain Bacteria; phylum Acidobacteriota; class Thermoanaerobaculia; order Gp7-AA8; family Gp7-AA8; genus DATDFB01. Next base: position 1,096 of record DATDFB010000019.1, read on the forward strand.
CAACTCGCGAAGACGTTCCGAAAGGTCGAGAATGTGTTGCACGGTGTCGCTCATGTCTCGAATGAAGACGTGTGTACCTCGGGTCAGGTCACGGGCGACATGGATCAAGTCACGCTCGACATGCTTGATTGCAAATGTGTCTCGAGTCGAGGCATCGATGCATTGAGTCGAGACACAGGCGTCATGAGTCGAGACATCGATGCATTGAATCGAGACATCCACGTCATGACTCAATGCACGCGTGTCTCGAGTGAATGCACGCATGTCATGAGTCGAGACATGCGTGTCAAGAGTTATTGCGGCTTCACCTCTTCCCCCGCCACCTCCGCCCGCGCCGACTCGCACGCCGAGAGAATCTCCTGGTACAGCTCGTACTTCGTCTCCTCGTCGATCGGCGACGGGGCGGCGCGGTTCACGATCTCGGCGATCTGCGAGGCGTAGTGCGAGGGCGGGGGGAGGCGCTCGCCGCCGGCGTGGATCTGGCGGAAGCCGGAGAGGAGCTCCTCGCGCAGCGACTCGCGGAAGAATCCGCTCTCCAGATCGCGGGCGAGATTCTCGTAGTCGACGTTCATGAGCCGACGAACTTCGCGATCAGCGCGGCGTCGGCGCCGTAGCCGACGCGCACCGTGGCGCCGTCCACCGCCGCGCGCGCGGTCACGCCGCGCTCGTGCAGGAAGGCCATGTACGCGTCGCGGAAGCGGCGCGCGCTCTCCGCGCTCGTCCAGCGCGTCTCCGCCAGCACCGTCGGCTCGCAGGCGTCGCTCTGCGCGATCTGCACGCGGTCGTCGACCCAGCCGGCCGACGCGCCGGCGCCGACGAGGAAGCGCCAGTGAAACTCGCCGAGGTGCTCGACCGTGAGCGTGCGCGGCGCGGCCACGATCGCGGCGTTGTCGAAGGCCTTCCCCTTCTCCCCCGCCTCCAGACGCGCGAAGTAGCTCTCGGCATGCAGCACCTCGGCCGTGGAGCGCGGCGGATTCGCATCCATCTTGTCGAGCATCTTCCAGCCGCCGCGGCGGTAGCCCTCGATCACGAGGCGCAGCCCTTCCATGTACGGGAACTTCAGCGACTCCACGAAGTAGCGCGGCACGCTGTCGCTGACATCAGGCTGCGCGGCCGCAAGCGACTCCAGCACCGCCGGGCTCTGAATGAGCGCGTCGAGCGGCTGCCCCATCTTGCCGAGCGTGTAGGCCATCATCACCAGCGTGGCCTCGCCTTCGAGCAGCGAGTGGAAGGCGAGCTCGCCGTCGGCGTCCTTCGTCAGCGTGGCCTCGCGCGCGCCGGCGGCGAAGTGCTGGTCCTGCAGCGCGTGTGTCAGCTCGTGGATCACCACCATGTCGCGCATCGACGCCGCGTCCATGCCGCTCGCCTCCATCGCCTTCGGCATCTCCCGGATCGAGTAGTAGACGTGGTCGAGCGGGTCGTAGAACGCCAGCACCTGCGACTGGTAGAGATCGAGCAGTTGGGTCATGAGCTGCTCGTTCTTGCCGTCGACGAGCTGCAGCGAGCGGAGGACGAGCATGTAGTCGTCGAACGAATAGGGCATCGACTTGAGCATCTGCGCGCGCAAGCGGTCGGGCAGCTCCTTGCGGCCGATGCTGACGTGGCGGATGTCGTGGTCGAACGCCAGGCCGCGGATGCGCTCGACGTCGCGCATCGGCGCGGCCAGCGGCGACGCCGCGGAGGCCTGGACGGCGAGGAGGAGCGCGGCGGCGAACACCATCAGGCGGCGGGACATGCGCTTGCGAACCGGGCCGCGGAGCGCCTCATTCCGGCGTTGCAGCCCCCGCGGGGGTCCCGTAGAATGCGCGCGGTTTCCATGCAGAACGGTGACGGCGAGCGGATCGAGATCACCATCAGCAGCCGCTTCGAGAACATCGAGCTGGTTCAGGTGATCGCGGAGCACCTGTGTGAGAACGCGGGTCTCGACGAGGACGGCTCCCACTGGATCGGCATGGCGGTGCGCGAGGCGGTGGCCAACGCCATCAAGCACGGGAACAAGCTCGACGTGAAGAAGAAGGTGCAGGCGGTGTTCGACCTGCGAGGACTCGATTTGACGATCAACATCTCCGACGAGGGCGAGGGCTTCGACCCGGAGAAAGTCAGCGATCCCCTCAGCCCCAAAAACCTCATGAAAACAAGTGGGCGGGGGATCTTTTACATGAAGACGTTCATGGATCAGGTCCGGTATTCTTTCGCCCCCGGCGGCGGGACGTCTCTGGTCATGACGAAAAACCTCGCCAAGGGGACGGGGATCGCCACCAGCAAACATTGACGATTCGCCGCCTCGGCGGCAGGAGGAGAAACATGAAAGCCACCACTCGTAGCGTCGACGGAGTCGAGATCATCGGCCTCCAGGGAAAGATCACCATCGGCGCGGGCGACCAGCAATTGCGCGAGGTCATCTCCAACGCCCTCGCCAGCGGCCGCAACAACATCCTGCTCGACCTCAGCGGCGTCACGACCATCGACTCGTCCGGCATCGGCGAGCTGGTCGGCTCCTACACCACCGTCACGAACCGCGGCGGAAAGCTGAAGCTGCTCCACCTGCCGGCCAAGCTCAACGAGCTGCTGCACGTGACGCAGCTCATCACCGTGTTCGAGGTGTACGAGAACGAGCAGGACGCGCTGAAGAGCTTCTGACGCCTACGGGCGGCCGCCGCGCCCGCGCCGCGTCGGCGGCGTGGGCATGTCGCGGTCGCCGATCGCCGCTCCGCCCTGCCAGCGCATCGGGAGGATGTTCGTCATGACCGTCTCGTTGTTCTCGACCCACTTCTGAAAGAGGGCGTCGGCGAGCTTCGGGTCGTGCACGGCCTTTTCCGGGATGTCGACGAGCGGCGTGAACACGGTCGTGTTCTCGAGGAAGTTCAGCCGGATGCGGACGCCGTTCGGATGCGGCGTCCACGGCGTCCCCGGGTTCGCCGCGATGACGACGTGCGCCGCCGTGGAGAAGCTCCTCCGCTCCTCGGGACGGATCGGAATGAGCCGCGGCAGGAAGTTCTCGCCCGGAATCTCCGTGCCGAGGTTGACCGTGACGGTCTGCGTATCGGCGTCGTAGGCGCCCTGCGGTACCAGGTCGGCGACGAGAATGGTCTTGTCGCGATGATTGGTGATCTCGTACTTGATGGGGATGGACGAGTTCGTGGTCAGGAGCTCGCTGTAGATCTCGACGTCGAGGCGGACGCCGGACTCCGTGCCGACGGCGCGGCGCGGCTCGGTCGACTCGTTCATCGGTTTCGACGCCGAGGCGCACGCGGCTGCAAGAGCCAGCAGGAGGGGCACCGCTCGTTTCACGTTGCCATAACAATAGCGCGAACCACCCCTCCCGGTGTAGCGGAAACGAAAACGAACTAGTGCCCGCCGGCCGGCGTCCTCGACGACGCGTCGACGCTGATGCGGTCGTCCCGGGCGTTCCAGCGCACCGGGATCGCATTCAGAAAGACGGAGTCGCTGGCGTCGACCCACTTGTCGAAGAGGTCGTTCGGCAGCGCCGGCGCGGCGGCGGACGGCTTCGACTGCTGCTCGATCAGCGGCGCGAGCGCCGTAACGTCGCGGAGCACGTTCACTTTGATCTGAACGTAGCGCGGGACGACGCTCCACGGCGTGCGATCGTGCGGCACGACGACGTGCAGCGTCCCACCGGCGGTGAGCACGCGCGTCTCGCCCGGCAGGATGGTGGCGAGGTGCGGCATGGCCTTGCCGGTCGGCACTTCCGAGCCGATGGCGAACGTGACCGTGGCCGTGTCGGGATCGTAGCTCACGTCGGAGATCTTGTCGGCCACGCCGATGGTCTGCGCGGTGAGATTCTGGACCTGGTAGGTCACGCTGAGCGACGCGCCTGGGGCAAGGGAATCCTGGAGGAGCTCGGCGTCGACGCGGATGTTGTCCTCGCGCCCCAGTGCGCGGCGGGGATCGTTCATGTCCACGTGGGCCGCACTTGCCACGGCCGCGACGAGCATCGCGGAAACGAAGGGAGAGAGTTTCATAACACCTCTGCGGAGAGAGGTGATCAGTCAATCGTCAAAGGAGCGAGAGGGTTTCCTGAGTCACCTCGAGTTCGTGCATCAATCACGGCCGAGGACTAGTTCGGAAAGCGTGCCAACCAACGGAGCTAATCGATCTTCAGCACCGCCAAAAACGCTTCCTGCGGGATCTCCACCTTCCCCACCCGCTTCATCCGCTTCTTCCCCTCTTTCTGCTTCTCGAGGAGCTTGCGTTTGCGGGTGATGTCGCCGCCGTAGCACTTGGCCAGCACGTCCTTGCGCAGCGCCTTCACGGTCTCGCGGGCGATGACGCGGTTGCCGATGGCCGCCTGCAGCGCCACCTCGTACATCTGACGGGGAATGAACTCTTTCATCTTCTCCACGAGCATCTTGCCGCGCCCGTAGGCCTTGTCCTTGTGGACGATCAGCGACAGAGCGTCGAGCGGCTCGCCGTTGACGAGGATGTCCATTTTCACGAGATCGCTCTCGCGGTAGCCGATGACGTTGTAGTCGAGCGAGGCGTAGCCGCGCGAGATCGACTTCAGCTTGTCGAAGAAGTCGAGGATGACTTCGTTGAGCGGCATCTCGTAGACGAGCATCACCCGGTTCGAGCTGACGTACTCGAGCTTCTTCTGCACGCCGCGACGGTCGATGGCCAACGCGAGAATCGGACCGACGAATTCGTCCGTCGTCAGCATCGTGACCTCGAGGAACGGCTCTTCGACCTTGGCGATGTACGCCGGGTCGGGCATCTTCTGCGGGTTCTCGATCTCCAGCACCTCGCCGTCGGTCTTGGTGACGCGGTAGCGCACGCCGGGCGCGGAGGTGAGGAGCTCGAGGTTGAACTCGCGCTCCAGCCGCTCCTGGATGATCTCCATGTGCAGCAGGCCGAGGAAGCCGCAGCGGAAGCCGAAGCCCAAGGCTTGCGATGATTCGGGCTCGTACGAGAACGAGGCGTCGTTGAGCTTCAGCTTGCCCATCGCTTCGCGCAGGTTCTCGTGCTCGTCGGTGTTGATCGGGAAGATACCGGCGAAGACCATCGGCTTCACGTCCTGGAACCCCGGCAGCGGCTCGGGGCTCGCGTCGACGGTGGTGATCGTGTCGCCGATCTTGGCCTGGACGATGTCCTTGATGTTGCCGGAGATGAAGCCGACTTCGCCGACTCCCAGGCGGTCGACCGCCTTCGCCTTCGGCGTGAAGACCCCCATCTCCGTCACCTCATAGACGCGGCCGGTGGAGAGGAACTTCACGCGCGTCCCCTTGCGGATCTCGCCGTCGACGATGCGCACGAGGCACATGACGCCGCGGTAGGAGTCGTACCAGGAGTCGAAGAGCAGCGCGCGGAGGTCGCCCTCCGCGTCGCCCTTCGGCGCGGGGATCTTCGTAACGATCTTCTCGAGGATCTCGTCGAT
>DATDFB010000020.1:0-16794 GCA_036522835.1 Thermoanaerobaculia bacterium
ACGCAGCCGTTCGCCGTCCGCGTCGCCGGCCGTGAGCTGGCCGCGCGCGAGGTGGAGGTGCCGGGCCTCGTCGAGCGCGCCTGGGCGCGGGCGCGGCTGCGCGAGCTGGAGAAACCGGAGGAGATCGCGGAGCTCGGGAAAAAGCACACGATGCTCACGCCGCGCACGTCGCTCATCGTGCTGGAGAGCTGGCGCGACTACCAGATGTACGGCATCGACACGCCGCCGGACCTCCCTCCGACCGCGTCGCCGGCGGCGCTCAAGGCCGTGTGGTTCGTGAAAGGAACGGTGCTCGACCGCAGCGGCAGCGCGCTGCCGGGCGTGACGGTGACGCTGTTCGCCGACGGCGACGTGGCGGAGAGCGGCGTCACCGACGCGAATGGCCACTTCTGGCTCGGCGCGCCGCGAGCCCCGGCGAGGTTCTCGCTGCGCGCGGAGCTCGCCGGCTTCGGCCAGACGGACCGCGCCTTCGCTACCGCTCCGAGCGGCGGCGACGTCGAGCTGGTGATGTCGCAGGCGGCCGTCTCGGAGTCGATCACCGTCACCGCCGAGGCGCCGATGCTCGACGTTGACGGCGTCAACGAAAGCTCGCTCATCGGCCTGCACCACGACCCCGGCGACAAGCAGCGCTTCCTTCGCGCGGCGGAAGCGTTGCGCGGCGATGACCCGGCTCGTGCCATTCGCAAGCTCACCGACCTCGCCGAGGCGTATGCCGACGACGCGCCGGTCGTGCGCATCGTGGCGCGCATCGCCGGCGGCTGGGGGCGCCCCGATGTCGCCCGCGACCTGCTGCTGCACGCGCTCGAGCTCTCGCCGAAGGAGCCGCAGACCTGGCGGGAGCTGATGCTGCTGGCGCGCCGCTCCGGGCGCAACGGCGACGCGCAGGCGCTGCGCGCCCGCTTCGACGCCGTGGCGAGATCAGGCCGCCTGCGCCTGCCGCCCGACGCGCTCAACGTCGACGCGCACGCCGACGCCGATCTGCAAGTCGACGTGATGTGGGAGTGCGATTACTGCGACGTCGACCTCCACGTCACCGAGCCGGGCGGCGAGGAGGTCATGTACAGCCATCGCAAGAGCGCGCACGGCGGAGAGCTCAGCGACGACATCACCGGCGGCTTCGGCCCGGAGATTTACGCGATCGCGCGGGCGCCGCGCGGCGCGTACAAGATCGCCGTCGAGTACTACGGCGAGGATCGAACGGAGGTGAGCGCGGCGACGCTCGTCCACGTCATCGTCACAACGCGCGGGCGCTTCGGCACGGAGCGCCGCGATCACACGCTGCTGCTGTCGGCGGCGAAGGAACGAAACGAAGTGACGACCGTGAATGTGGGAGGCGGGCACTGAGCCCGCCCCCCGCCCGGTCCTACATATCGTCGCCGCCGTGATCGAAGAAGAGGGCCATGCCGCGGCCTTTCTTCTTCTCCAGGGTCGTGCCGTCGATCGGGCACTTGAAGGTCTGGTCGGCCTTGTCCTCGGGGACGCGCAGCATGGTGTGGTCCTTCGGGCAGACGAACCACGTCTGTGGCTTCGGCATCAGGTGCTCGAAGTGCTGGTCGAGGAGCACCCGCGGCTCCGCCATCGGGATGCTCTTCCAGGCCGCGCCGTCGCGGAAGATGTGGATGTCGCCGCCGGCGTTGTTGAGGGTGATCGTGCGCGTCTTGCCGGCGCCCTCGATCTTGATGTCGAGGTTGTCGCCGCTCTTGTGGACGGTGATGGTCTTGTCGCCGTCGACGAGCGTCTTGGTCTCGCCGTCCTTCATTTGGGACGGCTCGATGGTCAACTTCGTCGCGCCGTACGCCGCCAGGGAAACCACGAGCAGAACTGCGATGAGTGCGATTCGCTTCATGCCTTGTCCTCCTTTGTTCCTGCGACGCGGAGGGCGGGAGGGCGGTTTCAACTTGTAACAAGGGGACAGGTCACAGGGAACGGGTCACAGGTGATTGTCCTGCAGCGGCGCGGACACCGGCCAGAACATCATCTGTGCCCTGTTCCCTGTGCTCTGTCCCCTATGTCCGCGCAATCACCAACGTCTCATCATCCTTCTGCGGCGCCTCCCCCGTGAACGTCTCCACCGCGGCGGCGATGCGGTCGCGCAGCTCGTTCGCGCCGGCGGCGCTGTGCTCCCTCAGGATCGCCTCCAGCCGCTCGTTCTCGAACTCCTCCCCCGCTGCGTTCTCCGCCTCGGTGATGCCGTCGCTGTAGAGCACGATCGCCGAGCCGGCCGGGAACGGGCGGGTCTGGGTCATGTACTTCGAGCCGCCGAGGATGCCGACCGGGAGGCCGTGCGACTTCATCTGGTCCATGCGGTCGCCGGTGAGGATGTAGCAGGGATTGTGGCCGGCGTTGACGAAGCGGAGCCTCTCGTTCTCGAGGTCGATCTCGACGAGGATCATCGTCACGAACTTGTTCTCCGCCGACCACTGGTGGATGTGGCGATTGAGCTCCGTGGCGATGTCGCCGAGCTCGCGCTCCTCGGCGAAGAGCAGGTGCGTCGCCGCGTGCAGCGCCGACACGAGCAGCGCCGCCGGCATCGACTTGCCGGCCACGTCGGCCACGACCATCGTCAGCAGGCTGTCGCGCTGGAAGAAAGCGTGGTAGTCGCCGCCGACGAGGCGCGCCGGCTTGGAGAACGTGGCGATCTCCACGCCGGGCACCTGCGGGATCGACTTCGGGAGAATGTCGCGCTGGATCGTCGCGGCCAGTTCGAGCTCGCGCTGCATGGCCTGCCTCTCCAGCGCCTCGCGGTGCAGCCGCGCGTTCTCGAGGGCGATGGCGACCTGGCTGGCGAAGAGCGAGAGGAGGCGGAGCTCGTTGGCCTCGAACGCGCCGATGGAGCCGTCGCGCGACTCGCGGTCGGCCGCGGCAAGGACGGCGATGATGCCGGCCGCGCCGGCGATCGGCACGGCCACGAAGCCTTCGCCGAACGTGACCGGCTCCGCTTCGGCGAGGAGCTGCCGCGCGACGTCGCCGGTGAGAAAGTCGTCATCGATGTCGCCGAAGGAGCGGTAGAGGTGGAAGCGGTCGGCGTCGCGCAGAAAGAGCGCGGCGCGGCGCGCGTTCACGAGCGAGATCATCCGGAAGAGGATCTCGTCGGCCAGCTCGTCGATGTTCAAGGTCGACGCGATCGACAGCCCGATGTCGTACAGCGACTCCAGCTCCCACAGCCGGTACTTGAGCTGGAAGTCGCCCTCGCGCGCTTCCTGGGTGAGGCGCTGATTGTTCATCAGCGTGCCGAGGAACGCGCCGGCGGCGCGGAGCATCTTGAGGTCGTCGTCGGACGAGAGATCGCCCGCGAGGCCGACCACGCCGAGGTTCTCCTTGCTCGTGCCGATCGGCACCATGACCATGCCGGGGAGCTCGCGGTCGAGCACGTCGTCGACGTTGACGTCGCCGCACTTCGCCGCCAGGCGCATCGCTTCGCCGCGCGGATCGCGCAGCCAGACCGCGCCGGCGTCGAACGGCGTGTGCCGCGTGAACGCCTCGAGGATCAACGGCCCTTGCGCGCCGGAGGCGGCGCGCTCGAGGCGCTGCAGATCGTCCAGAAACTCGACCAGTGGCATGTCTGTCGTGTCATCCCGAGCGAAGCGAGGGACCCCCATCGGCAGGGGGTGCCTCGCTCCGCTCGGCATGACACGGCAGGATATCAGTGCCGTGCGGCGCGGGGATGGGCCATGCCGCCGATGGCAAAGAGGTGCCCGGCGTTCTGCGCGTAAATCCGCCCCTCGGGGCCGATGGAGACAGGCGTGTAGGCGGCGCCGAGGGCGCGCTGGAGGAAGATCCGCTGCCGGATCGCGCCGCCCTGCGCGATCGCGTAGAGATAGCCGTCCTCGCTGTTCGCGTAGACCGTGCCGCCGGCGTCGACCGCGGGCGCGTTCACGCACCACTCGTCGTCCGACTCCGCCTGCCACTCCACCGCGAACGACGGCGAGAGCTGCGTCATGAAGAACTCCGGAACCGGGTGCACGGCGCCGCCGTAGTGGTTCTCCTTGATGACGATCGAGTACGTGCCGTCGTGCTCGTAGACGGCCGGCGTGATGTCCCAGCCGAATTCATACGCACCGAGGTACGTGCCGTCGGCGGCGAAGTGCATCAGATGCCCCTGCTCGTCGTTGTAGATCGTGTGCGCGCCGTAGAGGATCGAGCCGTCCGGCGCGACGGCGGGCGACGAGGTGGAGATGTCGACGACGCGCCCCGAGCCGGGCGCATTCTCCTCGGGCGCGAAGCCCGTCTGCGTGCCGGCGCGGCAACCGCCGGGCGTGCCGTTCGCCGGAAGGAGCACGTTGCAGCCGTCGTGGAAGCGGTTGCGCAGCGATGCCGCCCACTTCGGCGTGAGGTCGGGATTCACGGCCACGAGCCAGGACCAGTAGCTGTTGAAGTGCGCGCGGCTCATGACGTAGATCGTGCCGTCGGCGCCGATGGCCGGCGTGACATTGACGCCCGGCCGCTGCGAGCCGCATTGGATGCTCGGCGGGACCGCGTTCGGCGACGGCGGCAGCGGCGACTGCGACAGGTCGAAGATGCCGGTGCATTGCGCCGTCGCGGCCGGCGCGGCGGGAACGAGCGCAGAGAACGAGGCCAGCGTCGTGCTGCCGTCGGGCGCGACGCGCACCAGCCAGGCGCCGCGCACGTCCGAGAGGAACGGATCCGCCGGGTTGATGCGCATCGCCGTGTAATAGAGGTTGCCGTTCCCGTCGGCGGCCGGCGGCCCGGCCACGTAGATGCTCGTGTCGAGCAACGTCCCGAACGGATTGATGCGGCGGACGAGAGCGCCGTCGTTGCGGTCGAATTGCAGCAACGTGCCGCCGGCGCCCGGCGCGTAGACGAAGCCGTTGGCCAGGATGCCGTGGAAAACCGGCTCCCAATCCACCGGCAGCGGCTTCCAGTCGCTCGGCGCCGTCCACTTGTCGGCCAGCGTGCCGTTCTCCCAATGCAGGCGATGGATGTTCCACGTCTGGTTGCCGAACGTGCCGGCCTTGAACTCCATGAAGACGTCGTCGCCGTCGACGAGCGGCACCTGGTAATGGACGAGGAGCTCGCCGTCCGCGACGGCCTGCTCGAGCGGGACGAAGGGGTCGTAGACGAGATTGGCGAAGATGCGCTGCAGCGGCTGCGCGCCTTGGGCGACGCGGCCGGAGTGCGCGGCGTCGCGGCCGAACTGCGGCCAGCCGTCGGCGTGAAGAGGAAGAGCGAGAAAGAGAAGAAAGAAGGCGCTTCGGATCACTCAGGACGCCAATGCAAGATCACCGCGCGCTTCGTCTTCATTGGTGTAAATCTTCGCGTACTGCGCCAGGCCCATGATCGCGAACGTCTTGTGGATGACCGGCGTCAGGCAGCAGAAGCCGATCTTGCCGCCCTTGTCCATCATCTTCTCGATGATCTCGATGAGGATGCTGATACCGATGGAGTTGACGATCTTCGTCTCGCGGAGGTTGAGCAGAAGTCTGGTGACGCCGGAGTCCATCAGCTCGTAGGCGCGGTTGGCGATCTCCTCGCCTCCCACGTTGTTGATGTAGCCCTTGGTGAACAGGACGGCGCCGTCGTTGCCGATGCGCTCCACCGCAACCTTCAGTTCCTCAGTCATGATTTCTTCTCGACTTTGGCCATGTGAATCGTGGTTCCCCCTCCCTCGGTGGTGGAGATGTCGACTTCGTCCATGTGGGCCTCGATGAGCTGCAGACCGCGCCCGCGCTTGTGAACCTGGCCCGGAGCCGGACGCCGGGCCCGCGCTTCCTGGGGATCAAAGCCCTTTCCGTGATCCGTGACCCAGACGTCGATTCGACTGCCGTCGCCGGTGGAGGTGCCGGCGAATCTTATGAAGATGCGATTGTCGGCGCAACCGGAGTGCTCGCGAGCGTTGATGCAGGCCTCGATGATGGCGTGGGTCATCTCGTCGATGGAATCGGAGCTCATGCCCATCTCGCGTCCGAGGTTTCCGGCCGCACGGGCGGCAGCGATCTCGATATCCGCGACCATGGGAAGAGTCAGCTCCATCTGCCGTGCGGCGGTCGAAGTCATCTCGCGGGCGTCCCTCGCGATACTAAAAGGAGAGGAAGAGCGCCACTGCGGACTTGATCCAGTCGGGGATACCGCCGAGACGCTCCAGGGCGAGCAGCGCGGTGGTGTTGACGGCCAGAATCATCGGCAGCATCGCCGACATCGACATGGCCTGGCTGCGAGTTTGTGCGAAGCTTTTCATGGTGTTCCCCTCCGTTCGACGGCGGGGGACAAGAGCAACGCCACTGCCATGAAGGCCAGGTCTCTCTCACCTTGCGTAAGCCTCTGACGCGACTAAGTTTACACGGGAAACACGGAAAGTGTGAACGGGTGTGCAACTGTGGCATTTTGCCACATCAGAAGGTTTCAATCCGTCACACGATCGGTAACACATTTGAATTCAGCGCTTTCTCAATGAATGTCCCACTTCGCCCCATCTGTGGAGATTTGGGACAGCACGTCGCGCATCCGGTAGAGCGTCTTGCGATCGACGCCCAGCACCTTCGCCGCCTTCGAGACATTTCCCTTCGTGTGGCCGAGGACGCGGGCGACGTAGCGCGCCTGCAGTTCGTCGAGCGTCGGGAAGTCCGCCGCCATCTCCTCGGGGTCCGCGCTCCCTGCGCTCTCGGGGAGGAGGAGGTCGCCCGGATCGACGACCGGGTCGGTCGTCAGCGCGAGCGCCCCCTCGATCAAATTCTCGAGTTCGCGCACGTTGCCGGGGAAGGGGTAGCGCATCAGCTTCTGCAGCGCGTCCTGGGTGATGCGGACGTCGCGCAACCCCTCGCGCTTGCCGTATTTGTCGAGGAAGAAGCGGACGAGCTTGGGGATGTCTTCTTTCCGATCGCGCAGCGGCGGAAGGACGATCTCGACGACTTTGAGCCGGTAGTAGAGGTCCTGGCGGAACTCGCCGGAGCCGATCATCTGCTCGAGGTCGCGGTGGGTGGCGGAGAGAATGCGCACGTCGATGGGGATGCGCCGCCGCCCGCCGAGCTTCTCGATCTCGCGCTCCTGCAGGACGCGCAGGAGCTTGGCCTGAAGGGTGAGCGGGATGTCGCCGATCTCGTCGAGAAAAACGGTGCCGCCGCGGGCGAGCTCGAACTTGCCGGGCCGGGCCTCCACGCCGGTGGCCACGCCGCGCTCGATGCCGAAGAGCTCGGACTCGAGCAGCGTCTCCGGCAGCGCCGCGCAGTTGATGGCCACGAACGGCCCGTCCTTGCGCGGCGAGTTGCCGTGGATGAGGCGCGCGACCATCTCCTTGCCGGTGCCCGACTCGCCGCGGATCAGGACGTTGGCCTGCGAGTCGGCCACGCGGGCGACGAGGTCGATGACGCGCTGCATCTTCGGCGAGTCGCCGACCATGAGCCGGTCGCTGTATTCGCGCAGCATGCGCTGCTTGAGGTTGCGGTTCTCGTCCTCGAGCGACTCGCGGATGACGGAGAGGCGGTGGAAGTTGCGGGTGTTGTCGACGGCCGCGGCGCCGATCGACGCCAGCGACTCGAGGAAGCGGAGGTCGTCCTCGCTCCAACTCCCGCGCTTCGTGGCACCGCGCTCTTCCTTGCCGCCGACGCCGAGGATGCCGACGACCTGGTCGCCGGCGACCATCGGCGCGAGGAGGACGTCGCTCGCCGCCGCGGCCGCCCGCGTGGCCATGACCTGCTTGACCGCCGCCTCGGCCAGGATCGCGTTCGGCGGCACCGGCGCCTCGCGCCCGAGGGTGTGGAGGTGCTGGACGTTGAGCTTCTCGTCGAGGGAGAAGACGACGCCGGCCATGGCGTCGAGCGTGGCCACGGCGCGGTGCATCAGCTCTTCGAGCAGCTCCCCTTCCGGACGCAGCGTGTTCAGCGCGCGGCCAACGTCGTAAAGGGCCTCGAGCTGTAGAAGCTTTTTTCTGAGCTCGAAGGTTGATGTCTGTGCCATTACGAAGTCCTGAGTCCTGAGTCCTGGGTCCTGCGTCTCGCCGCGGATCCACTCAGGACCCATGACTCAGGACTCAGCACTCCTTTAGTCCTTACCCGCCGCCCGCCGGCACTGGCCGAGGAGAAAGTCGCACGACCACGTGCGATAGAACGGCGCGTCGAGAGCATAGATTCTGATGAGAAGCGCCTGCGCTTCGTCGAAGCGGCCGACTTTCATCTCCGTCCGCGCCAGGAAATACATCGCCCGCACCGTCCGCGGGTCATCCGCATTCTTCTCGACGATGGCCCGAAATCCCGCCGCCGCCTCGGCGAAGTTGCGCCGCTGATATGCGCAGAGCGCCGCCGCGTAGTCGTCGCGCTGGCCGCAGGTGGTGGGCGGCGGGGCGGCGGCGCCGAGAGCCAGCAGTGCGAGAATGAGGGCGATTCGCACGAAACGAGGATAGCAAAGGGAGGCGATGTGGAGTGCGGCGGCCATGCCGCCGCTGTCCGAGCACCGGCCATGCCGGCGCCCTCCACACAAGAAAACACTCATGTTCGGCAGCCTAGGCATCGTCGGCGGCGGCCGCGCCGCGTGGGCGTTCGGCTCGACCTGGCGCCGCATCGGCTGGCCGATCGCGGGAGTCACGCTGCGCGACGACTTCGAAGGGCGCACGCCGTGCGCCCCTACCGATGCCAACGCGGCCAACGCCGGTAGGGACGCACAGCGTGCGCCCTCCCCGATCGCATCCCTTCTCGAAACGCCCCGCCTTTCCCTCGACGAGCTCGCGCGAGAGTCCAAACTGATCCTCATCGCCGTCAGCGACGCCGCCATCGCCGAGCTCGCCGAGCGCATCCCGCCGACGAACGCCGTCATCTTCCACTGCAGCGGCTCGATGACCAGCGTGCGCGGCGGGTTCTCGCTCCATCCGTTGCGCGCGCTGCCGATGCTCGGCGCGCCGTCCGACCTCCGCGACACGCTGCTCGTCTTCGAAGGCGCGCACCGCGACATCGCGCAGCGCATCGCCGAGGCCGCCCAAGCGCGTCTCGCGGAGATCGCGCCGGAGCGGAAGCCGCTCTACCACGCCGGCGCCGTCTTCGGGGCGAACTACGTCGCCGCGCTCCTCGACATCGCCGAGGAACTGATGCGGGAGGCGGGCGTGGAGAACGTGCGCGACGACCTCGTCGCCCTCACCCGCTCCGCCGTCGACAACTGGGCGCGCACCACCGGGCCGCAGCGCTTCACCGGCCCCGCCGCGCGCGGCGACGCCGCGGTCATGGAACAACACCGGAAGGCCCTTAAGTCGCGGCCGCAACTCGCGGAGATCTATCGTCTTCTGGCCGAGGCGATTGTTGCGGCCCGAAAGTAGCGTGCTACCATCGAGCCGCTCTCTCAGGGGCTCAGTCGATGGTGTTCTTCAACTACGCCACGATGCAAATGGCCGCGAAGATCGTGTACTACGGTCCCGGTCTGTGCGGAAAGACCACCAATCTCCACCATATCTACACGAAGACCTCGCCGCAGAGCCGCGGCGAGATGGTGAGTCTCGAGACCGAGACCGACCGCACGCTCTTTTTCGACCTCCTGCCGATCGACGTGGGCGTCATCGGCGGCTTCAAGACCCGCCTGCAGCTCTACACGATCCCCGGCCAGGTCTTCTACAACACCACGCGCAAGCTCGTGCTCAAAGGCGTCGACGGCGTGGTCTTCGTGGCCGACTCGCAGTTGGCCATGCTCGACGCCAACGTGGAGAGCTTCCACAACCTCAAAGAGAACCTGGCGGAGATCGGCCTCGAGATCGACGACATCCCCCTCGTCCTCCAGCTCAACAAGCGCGACCTGCCGAACATCGCCACGCCCGACGCGATCGTGAGAGCGCTCGACGGCGAGGGTAAGTACGAGTGGGTCGAGGCGGTGGCGGCGCGCGGCGAGGGCGTGTTCGAGACGCTGAAGCTCATCTCGAAGCTGACGCTGCGCCAGCTCCGCCGCCGCATGACCGGCGAGGAGCCGGTGCGCCCGGCTGCGCAGCCGCGCCGCCCCGTGACGGAGCCGGCGACGTTCCGGGTGATGGATAGCGGGACCACGCCGCGCGCGACGGTGGCGGGGACCACGCCGTTGCCGGGGCCGGTGTTCACCACGCCCGCCGCCGTCATCGAGCCGCCGCCCCCCGCCCCGCCCGAGCCGGTCTTCGCCGACGAAACGCTCGCGCACACGGTCGATGTGGGCGCCGATGCGCTGTCGTCGCTCCCCGTCGCAGAGCCTGCGCCTCCGCCCGAGCCCGCACCCACACCAGAGCCGGAGCCCGTCACCGCCCCCATCGCGGCCCTCGCCCCCGAGCCCGAGATCGACTTCGCCCGCCTCGCCAAGCCGGCCAAGAAAGCGGACGTCAAGCACGTCAAGGTCCGCTCCTCGGTCGACATCATGGCCGAGCTCGAATCGCTGCGGAAACGCGCCACCGCCGCACCGGCCAAGAGCGCGAAGAAGGAACCGTCCGCGACGGAGCTGATCCTCGCCGCCTCCCGCCCGAAACGCGACGTGCACAAAACCGTGAGCCTCGCGGTCGCCCCCGGCGTCCTGCCGAAGTCGAAGAATCTTCGGTTTACGGTATCCTTTGAGAACGACGACGGGGTCGTGCAGACGCAGGAGCAGAATGTGGAGCTGGGCGACACCGCGGACGTCGGCTCCTTATCGGTCAACGTGAAATTCGACATCTGACGATTGAGCGGGGTGGAGGGGGACGAGAGATGACGAAGACGAATTCAGCTCTTCTTCTGCTCGCCGTGTTTGCGGCCGCGTGCGGTTCGGCGCCGGCGCCTCCCCCGAAAGCGGCGCCGCCGGTGGCCGCGAAGCCGGCCGAGACGCCCGAATATCGCAAAGCATTGGAGGATGCGTACGCGCAGATCCTGGCGCGCGAGAAGGCCCCCGTCCCCGCGCCGAAGGTCGACGTCGAAGCCGCGGCCTCCATCCCCATCCCCGAGCACAAGACCATCCGCGGCGCCCTCGCCTACTTCACCACCGAGCTCAAGCCGAGCATCCAGGAGTCGCTCATTCGCTCGGCGAAGTACAAGAAGCTGATCGACAGCGTCTTCGGCGAGGCCAAGTTGCCGAAGGGCCTCGCCTACCTGCCGGTCATCGAAAGCGCGTACGTGCCGACGCTCACCTCGCGCGCCGGCGCGCACGGCATCTGGCAGTTCATGCCCGACACCGCGCGCGAGTACGGTCTGCGCGTCGACTGGTGGGTCGACGAGCGCGCCGACCCCGAGCGCTCCACGCGCGCGGCCGCGGCCTACCTGCGCGACCTCTACCGCCAATTCAACGACTGGCCGCTGACGCTGGCCGCCTACAACGCCGGTCCGGGGCGCATCCGCCGCGCGCTGGAGACGAACGGCGCCTCGACGTTCTGGGAGCTCTGCGACGCCGGCGCCGTACCGAAGGAGACGCGCGGCTACGTGCCGACGTTCTTCGCCACGCTGATCATCGCCAGCGATCCGGCCACCTACGGCTTCCGCCTCGGCATGGAGGACAGGCACTCTTGCCTGTCCCCCGTGTCCGAGGGGACAGGCAAGAGTGCCTGTCCTCCACCGGTCGCGTCGATCCCCGTCGAGGGCCCGCTGTCGCTGCGCTACGTTGCCTCCGTTGCCGACGTAGACGAAGCGGTGCTGCGCGACCTCAATCCCGCGCTGCGCCACGGCATCGCCCCGCCGGGCCGCAGCGAGATCCGCGTGCCGGCGAAGGCGGCCGAGGCCGTGGCGACGCGCGCGGGAACGATGAAGAACGATGATGCGAACGTGGCCGTCTGCAGCTTCACGCTGCGCGACGGCGACTCCCTCAGCCGCCTCGCCGCCGCGCTGGGCACGACGGCCGAGACCCTCGCGGCGATGAACGACGGCAAGAGCGCCCGCCAGGGCGACTCGATCTACCTCCCGGTGCGCGCGCGCGAGCTCTCCGCCGCGCTCTCGAACATGACCTACGCCGTACGCAAGGGCGACACGTACTTCTCGATCGCCAAGAAGTTCGGGCTCACCGTGGAAGAGCTCCTCGAGCTCAACGACCTCCAGGCATCGCATGTGCTTCACCCTGGTGACCGCCTGCGCGTGGCGCCCGCGCGCGCCGTCACCGCCGGCGGGATGTAGCGTTTGCATGGGATACCAAGTAAACTAGCGGCACATGGCTAGAGGATTCGAAAGCAAATCGGTTCAATCGCAGTGGCAGGACGCGGAAGCGGACGCCGACGCGCGCAAGCGCGGGCGCAGCGAGAATCGCGAGGAGATCGAGCGCCGCAAGCACCGCGAGTCGCTCGAGCTCTCCCGGCGGCGCGTCGAGCGCGAGCTCGCCGAGACCCAGAGCGACCGGCGCCGCGAGCAGTTGCGCGCCGCGCTGGCCCACCTCGACGGGGAGCTGAAGAAGGCCCTCTGAGATCCCTCGCCCCGCGTGCGGGGAGAGGGTGGCCGAAGGCCGGGTGAGGGGCCCGAGATGGGAAGCACGCGCCCCTCATCCGCCGCTACGCGGCACCTTCTCCCCGCACGCGGGGCGAAGGAATCTGCACAGCACCTGTGCTAGTTTGACCGGCCACCATGGCCGATTCGAGCGACTACAAGAAAACGCTGAACCTCCCCGAAACGGCCTTCCCGATGAAGGCCAATCTCCCGCAGAACGAGCCGAAGCGGCTCGACGCGTGGCGCGAGATCGACCTCTACGCGCGCATTCGGGAGACCTCGCAGGGGCGGCCGAAGTTCGTCCTCCACGACGGCCCGCCGTACGCCAACGCGCGCATCCACGTCGGCCACGCTCTCAACAAGATCCTCAAGGACATCGTCGTGAAGTCGAAGACGATGGCCGGCTTCGACGCGCCCTACATCCCTGGGTGGGACTGCCACGGCCTGCCGATCGAGCACGCCGTCGACAAGAAGCTCGGCTCCAGGAAGAAGGAGATGTCGGAGGCCGACTTCCGCCGCGCCTGCCGCGCTTTCGTCGACGAGAACATCGATCTCCAGCGCGAGGACTTCATCCGCCTCGGCGTCCTCGGCGACTGGTTCCGTCCCTACACGACGATGTCGTTCCACTTCGAGGCCACCATCGCCGACGCCCTCGGGCGCTTCATGCAGACCGGCATGGTCTACAAGGGCTTGAAGCCGGTGCACTGGTGCACGCACTGCCAGACCGCGCTGGCCGAGGCGGAGGTCGAATACCGCGATCACACCTCGCCGTCGATCTACGTCCGCTTCCGCATGACCGACGACGCCGTCAAAGAGCTCGACCTGCCGATCGAGAAGCCGCTCTACGCGATCATCTGGACGACCACGCCGTGGACGCTGCCGGCCAACCTGGCCATCGCCGTCAAGCCCGACTTCGACTACGACGTCGTCGACCACGACGGCACGAACTACATCGTGGCCAGCGAATTGACGAAGTCCGTCATGCAGAGCTTCGGCTGGAGCGACTACGCCGTCGTCAAGGTCTTCAAAGGCGCGTCGCTCGAGCATCTGATGTACCGCCACGCCTTCCTCCCGCGCGAAGGCCCGATCGTCCTCGGCGACTACGTCACGGTCGACGCCGGCACGGGCCTCGTGCACACCGCGCCCGGCCACGGCGCCGACGACTTCAACACCGGCCGCCGCTATGGGCTCGACATCTACACGCCCGTCAACCACCGCGGCCAGTTCACCGACGACGTGCCGCTCTGGGCCGGCATGCACGTGTTCAAAGCCAACCCGCTGATCATCGAGCACCTCGCCGAGCGCGGCGCACTGCTGAAGAGCGACACCATCACGCACCAGTACCCGCACTGTTGGCGTTGCAAGAATCCGATCGTGTTTCGCGCCACCGAGCAATGGTTCATCTCCATGGATTCCGGTGTCATTCCGAGCCGCAGCGACGGCGAGGAACCCCCTGCGCAACTGCCGGGGGGGCCCCTCGCTGACGCTCGGGGTGACACGCTGCGCGAGCGCGCCCTCGCCGAGATCGAGAACGTGAAGTGGTATCCGGCGTGGGGCCACGACCGAATGAAGGGGATGGTCGAGAACCGCCCCGACTGGTGCATCTCTCGCCAGCGCCTCTGGGGCGTGCCGATCACCGTTCTTTACTGCGAAGGCTGCGGCGAAGCCGTCACCTCGCCGGAGCTCTTCGCCAAGGTTGGCGAGATCTTCGAGCGCGAAGGCGCCGACGCCTGGTTCGACCGTCCCGCATCCGACTTCTACGGCCAGGCGTGCGCGAAGTGCGGCGGCACGGAGTACCGCAAGGAGCGCGACATCCTCGACGTCTGGTTCGACTCCGGCTCGTCGCACATCGCCGTCCTCAAGGAGCGGCGGGAGCTGACCTGGCCGGCCGACCTCTACCTCGAAGGGCACGACCAGCACCGCGGCTGGTTCCAGTCGTCGCTCCTGGTCGGCACCGGGATCGAAGGGGGCGCGCCCTACCGCGGCGTCGTCACCTGCGGCTTCATCCTCAACGAGGTCGGCGACAAGATGTCGAAGTCGTCGGGCAACGCCCTCTCGCCGCAGGACGTGATGAAGCAGAGCGGCGCCGACATCCTCCGCCTCTGGGTGGCCACCGCCGACTACACCGACGACGTGATGTTCGGCCCGCAGATCCTCACGAAGGCCGGCGAGGGCTATCGCAAGCTGCGCAACACGGCGCGCTATCTCCTCGCGAATTTGCACGACTTCGATCCCGCGACGGACGCGCTGCCGGCCGAACAGCTCCTCGACGCCGACAAGTGGGCGCTGGCGCGCGCCGCGGAGACGTTCGAGCGCTGCCGCCGCGCCTACGAGACGTACGAGTTCCACACCGTCTACCACCGCACGCTGGAGCTCTGCACGGTCGACCTCTCCGCGCTCTACATCGACATCTCCAAGGACACGATCTACTGCGACGCGCCGGCCTCGCACAGCCGCCGCTCCGCGCAGACGGCCATGTACCTCATCGCCCAGGGGCTCACCGCGATCCTCGCGCCGATCCTCTCCTTCACCGCGGACGAGGTCTACCTCGAGCTGCCGGGCGCGAAGGAGGCGTCGGTGCACCTCACGCGGTTCCCCGACTTCGACACGCCGATCATCGACGTGGCGGGGTGGGAGCGGATCTTCCGCCTGCGCGAGGCGGTGTCGAAGGTGCTGGAGCGCGCCCGTGCCGCGGGGGAGATCGGCAAGTCGATCGACGCCGACGTGCAGCTCCACTGCGACGTGGTGCCGGCCGTGCTCACCGGGACGGCCAACGTCGACCTGTCGAAGATCTTCATCGTGTCGCACGTCGACTTCCTGCCGGCGAACGACGCGATCGCCGACGCCGTCGAGATCGAAGGCATCGGCCGCATCGGCATCGCCACGTCGGCGGCGCGCGGACGCAAGTGCGGCCGCTGCTGGCTGTATCGCGAAGAGGTGGCGCAGGACGGCGATCTCTGCGAGCGCTGCGAGCGCGTTCTCGGCTCGCTCGCGCCGCCGGAAGCGCCAACGGTGTAGCATTGCCGGAAGGAGGAGCGCCCGTGGTTACTGTGAAGAAAGTGAAAAAAGAGGCGAAGAAGGTCGCGAAAAAGGCCGTCGCCGCAGGAGAGAAGGCCGTGAAGAAGACGGTGAAGCAGGTGGCCAAGGCCGCCGCCCCGAAGGTCAAGGAGCTCAAAAAAGCCGTGGCCAAGGCCGCCGAGCCGAAGGTCAAGGAGCTCAAGAAGCAGGCGGCGAAGCTGCAGAAGAAGGCGGAGAAGCAGATCGCCAAGGGCGTCGACCAGGCCCGCGAAGTACTGAAGGACACGCTCGAGGCGTCGTCGAAGGGGCTCGCGAAAGCGGCGAAGAAATTGTAGCCGCGTGCGCTACGCCGACCTTCATCTCCACACCTACCACTCCGACGGAACGCGCTCGCCGCGCGAGGTCATCGATCTCGCGCGCGAGCGTGGCATCGCCATCGTCGCCATCAGCGACCACGACAACGTCGCCGCCTACTTCGAGATCAAGCCCTACGCGAACGAGCGCGGCGTCACGCTGATTGCCGCCACCGAGCTCTCTTGCATCGTCGACGGCAGCGACGTGCACATCCTCGCCTACGCCTTCGACGCCGCCGACGAGCGCTTCGAGCAGCGGCTGCGCCAATTCCGCCAGACGCGCGAGCGGCGCGGCGCGCTCATGGTCGAGAAGCTCCGCTCGCTCGGTTATCCAATCGAACTGCGCCGCGTCGAGCAGCTCGCCGCCGGCGGCGCCATGGGCCGCCCGCACGTGGCCCGCGCGCTGGTCGAAGCCGGCTGCGTCGCCTCGGTCAACGAGGCTTTCGACAAGCTTCTCGGCGGCGGGAAGCCGGCGTTCGTCGACAAGGAGCGCTTCCGCATCGACGAAGCCGTCGCGCTCGTGCACGCCGTCGGCGGCGTGACGTCGATCGCCCATCCGACGCTGTATCCCAATCACGCGCAGCTCGTGCCGCGCCTCCTCGACGCCGGGATCGACGGCATCGAGGTGTTCCACCCCCAAGTCGACGCCGAATGGTCGGAGCGCTACGCGAACATCGCCCGCTTCCGCGGCAAGTTCGTCACCGGCGGCTCCGACGACCACGGCGCGGCGAAGGACGTCGAGACGCTCGGCTCGATCCGCGTCCCGGAATCGCTTCTCGGGCCCATCCTGGAACGCCTCTGACGCCCGGCGCGTTCTGCCCGGCGATGAACCTGTCGGAGGTGTGGCCGGAGCTCGAGCGCGTGGCCGCGGAAGAGGGCGTGGCGCGCCTCGGCGCGAGCGCGGTGCTCGACGAGCACGCAGAGCTGTTCGACGAGTGGATCGCCGAGGGCCACCACGCGACGATGGCGTACCTCGCCAAGTCCGTTCGCGGCAATCCCGCCGCGCGTTTCCCCTGGGCGAAGTCGATCGTCGTCATCCTAGTCCCCTACTCCCCCACCCGCCCCGCCCGACGCGCTCTCGAACTTCGTGGCGCGCTATG
>DATDFB010000021.1:0-8432 GCA_036522835.1 Thermoanaerobaculia bacterium
CTCGGGGACGGCCCGACGCTCACGACCTGGGCGTGCGGCGACGCGCGGACCGCGCCGCCGGAGTGGCTGCGCGCGCCGCATGCGATGCACTGGGTCGGCGGCATCTGGACGCCCGGCAGCCTCCCCACCGCCGCCCTGCGCGCGTTCGACGTGCTGCACGACTTCGACGGCGTGGTGTACCTGCCGGAGGTGACGGCGGAGGAGATTCCGGGCGATCGGCCGCTGGTGCCGGCGCGGAAGCGGTGACGCTCACGCGATCGGCATTCCAAAAAGGTCCACTGGCCGTTTTTCCGCCGTGGCTCTATATTTCCATCCGCCGTCCAAGAGAGGTGGCTCATGCGAGCACGATGGTTGATCGCGGTCGCGGCGGGTGTCCTGCTCGCGTCGTCCGGCACCACGTCCCCTGTTCCGAGGGGAACGCTGAGCATCACGAAGCAGCGGGAGTCCGACAACATCGGGGTCTCGGACAGGGTGAAGATCACGTTCACGGTTCACGGCACCACACGGCGCGTACTCCTGCAGATCTCCAACACCGACCCGCATGTAGCGCGGCTCGACGGCGGCAACAAGCAAACCATCCGCACTTCGGGAGGCGAGCCAAACTCCGTCTCAGTGACAGCCAGAGGCCTGCGCCAGGGAGAGTTCGACGTCACGGCGGAGTTTGCGGATGAGCGGGACCGGCAGCTGGCGGATGTACACGAGGGGCCACCGGTGGTGACGCCGCGCAATCCGGCCGACGAAGTCATCGCCCGCGACTTTGCCCCGGTTCTCACGCGCATCGCCGATCGCGTCGATCAGCAGGCACAGCGCCTCCGGGTGCGCGACGGGCAGGTGCGCGTGAACGACGTGTTGAGAATCGTCGACCGCGCCGAGGAGGAGCTGCGCAACGCGCTGCCCCAGGACGAGCTCGAGCCGTTCCGCGATGCCGTGGCGCGATTCTTCGACCGCATTCGCGGCGACCTCCGCGCAGCCTCGACCGATGCTCGGTTGGCCTCCGGCATCGTGTTCGTGGCCATGACCCGGCAACAACTCGTCGACGAGGCCACCGCCAAGTCGCGCCTCGGCGAGACCTCCGGCTTTCTGCGCAAGACCGGCGAGATCAAAGATCCGCGCGTCACGATCTGCATCAGCACCACGCCCGATAACGGCGCGGACGTGACCCTCAGGCCGCGGAGCTTCCGGCGCGGCAGCAAAGTGAACAGCGCGTCGTGGATGACGCTCTACGTCGGCATATACGCGTACTCGCTCGAAAAGCGCGGCTTCCTGCCCACCACCGGCGAGATCGATCTCCTCCAGAACCGTCACGACGGTCTCGTGCTCCCGCTGCGCAGACAGGAAGGCGACGCGCAGGCCGCGAAATTCGAAGACGACGCGACCAGGTGCAAATCCAGATGACGACCGAACAGGACCCCGCGCCACGCACGTCGGGCATCATCTCTCCCAGCGGCACGGCGTCGACCCTCGCCCGTCGCATCGTCGGCTTCGGCGTCTGGTTCGCCATCGGCTGCGCGCCGTTCCTCGGTAAAGTTCGGGTGCCGGGCTTCACTGCCGTCATCGAGATGTATCCGGTCGCGATGCAGTCGTGGCTGATCCCACTCTCCGGTCTGCTCATGGGTATGCTGGCCGTGATCGTCGACTACGCGGTCGAGCGGAGGAAAACCACCAAGGCCTTCGAGCGGCGCGTTCATCGCTGGTTCGTGAGCACTGTCATCGTGTTCGTGACGGCATTCATCGCGCTCATCGGCGTCTACATCTTCACCGTCACGCACATCGAGGCCGTCGGCCAGCGCGTCGTGACCGGCACCACCGTCGTTCCGCCACAGCGGCCGGGCTCCGAGTGCGAATGCTCGCCCGGGCAGGACGCCGCCCGCTGCATCGCCGACATCACCCTCGATCCGGCGAACATTCGCACTTGCTTCGGCGCCAACCGAGTGGCGCTGGCCACGCTCGCGCTCGCTCTGCTGTACCTCACCGTGACGGGCGCATTCGCAGCGGCAGTGGGGATTCAGCTCGTGGGGCAGCGCGAGCGCAAGCGGTGACGCTCACGCGATCGGCATCGGCGTCTCCTCGGGCGGCGGCAGGATGCCGCGCTCGATGTAGATCGGCCGCACGTGGCCCGCGAGGATCGGGCGGCGGAAGGCGAACCAGGCGCCGGTGAGGACGCAAGCGATGGCGCCGAAGAGGATCGTGCGCGGCGCGCCGATGCGCTCGGCCACCGCGCCCGCCGCCAGGCTCCCCAGCGGCTGCGTGCCAAGGACGGCGACGCTGTAGAAGGCCATCACGCGGCCGCGCAGCTCTTCGTCGACGAGCGTCTGCAGGATCGTGTTCGCCGACGAGGACTGCAGCATCATCCCCGCGCCGACCAGCGGCAGGGCGAGCATCGACAGCCACAACGAGTGCGAAAGGGAGAAGAGGATGAGCCCCGCGCTCAGCATCATCGTCGCCGCCACGATGACTTTCCCCAGCCCGAGGACCGTGTGCCGCGAGGCGAGGTAGACGGTGCCGCCGAGCGCCCCTAGGCCCGACGCGGTCATCAGAAGACCGAGGGTGTGCGGTCCGCCGTGGAGGATCTTCGAGGCGAAGACCGGCATGAGCACGGCGTAGGGCATGCCCATGGTGCCGATGAGGGCGACGTTGAGCAGGAGCTCCCGCACGGGCGCGAAGCCGAAGACGTAGCGCACGCCGTGGCGCAGCTCGTCGAGCATCGGCTCGCGCTCGCGGGTGGCCGAGGCGCGGGCGATGCGCATGGCCAGAAGCGAGGCGATGACGGCGACGTAGGAGACGGCGTCGATCAGGAAGCACCACCCCTCGCCTACGGCGGCGATGATGGCGCCGCCGATGGCCGGCCCGACGATGCGCGAGGCGTTGAACATCGAGGAGTTCAAGGCGATGGCGTTGGGCAGGTCGGCGCGGTCCTCGACCATTTCCACGACGAACGCTTGCCGCGCCGGCGTGTCGAAGGCGTTGATGACGCCCTGCACGACCTGCAGCCAAATGACCTCGGCCACGGTGATGCGATTGGTGAGCGCCAGCACCGCCAGCGCCAGCGACTGCAGCGCGGAGAGGATCTGCGTGACGACGAGCATGCGGTGGCGGTTCCAGCGGTCCACGAGCACGCCGCCGAAGGGCGCCAGGAGCAGCAGCGGAATCTGCCCGGCAAAGCCGGTGACGCCTAAGAGCAGCTCCGAGCCGGTGAGCCGGTAGACGAGCCAGCTCGTGGCCACGCGCGTGACCCACGTGCCGACGAGCGACACGCCCTGCCCGGCGAAGAAGAGGCGGTAGTTGCGATGCTCGAGAGCGCGGGTGAGGCGGGGCATGGGCGGGAGGGGGGCAAGGATTGTTCCGGGCGCGGGGTGGGAAAGTCTCCGGGCGCGGCACTCCAATGAGTATCAGGGGAAGAGGAGGACGATCCATGACGAACCTTCCGGTTTCCGCGCTACTGCTTTTTGTCGGCCTTGCGTCCGCTGCCCCTCCACCTCCCGCAGTTGCGGACCGGCCGCACCAGCTTGCAGACAAAGCACCGCAGCAGAAGAGAGGAAAGTGTCCAACGCCGAACAACCTCGACGCGGCGCATTGCCATCAACAGTTCCCGGACGGTTGCGCGAAGCCGAGCTCTCAGTACGACGCGTATCTCTCGTTTCTCAAGAACCAGATGATCTCGCCGGCCGCGGCAGATGCACAGATCAAACGGACGTTCAGCAGTCTTGCCGACTTTGCAACGCTCGATCGATCGACGCAGGCGTTCGGCCCGTTCTTCGGCAACGGCGCGACGGCCGGGCACGCATTGCAGCTCGCCCAAAGCGGTGTGGGCGAGATCGACGCCGTCATCGGCTACTTGTATTACGCCGATTCGACGGGCGCGGAAGCGTGCAACTGCGGTCTCCAGGAAGCGGACGACACCGACATCCACATCGGCATCGGGTTCGACCCTGCGCTGGCGGCGAAGATCGCCACGGGCAAATTCATCGTCACGACGAATCCCAGCCGCACTGACGATGCGAAGCGAACCTCGATCGTCGTCGAAATGACGCCGCATTACCGGGCGCAGTTTCACCCGCAATGGAAGCAGCCCAAGATTCAAGCGCTGCACGGCCGGCGGGTGAAGGTGATCGGACAGCTTCTCGCGGACGCCGATCACAATGACAAGAAGCAGGACTGCGCCTTCACGAACAAAGTCGCCGCTTCGTGTTGGCGCGCCTCGATTTTCGAGCTCCACCCTGTGACGCGATTCTTCGTCTGTAAGGAGGGGAAGACCTGTAGCGACGAAAAGTCGCCCAATTGGCAGGAAATCCCGTGACGGAGGAGGTCCGATGCGACAACAGATCGCTCTGCTCATTGTTCTTGCCGCCCTTCCGGTAGCGGCGCAGCAGCTCCCACACCCCGACCATATCGTCGTCGTGATCGAGGAGAACAAGAATTTCGATGACGTCATCGACCCGCAGAACACGCCGCCGAGCCAGTCCCGCGCGCCGTACCTCAACCGGCTGCTGCCGTACGCAGCGTTGCTCACCCAATCCTTCGGCCTGCACCACCCCAGCCAGCCGAACTACCTCGAGCTCTTCAGCGGGAGCGCGCAAGCCGTGTGCAACGACAGCTGCCCGCCCGCGATCACCGCGCCGAACCTCGCCGCAAGCCTCATCGCCGCACACAATCCCCAAGATCCGATCACGCCGTTTGTCGGGTATGCCGAGCACTTTGCGCCGGCCTGCTCCACGACTCCGACGCCGGGCTGGTACGCGCAGAAGCACTGCCCGTGGCGGGACTTCACCGGCCTGCCGGCAAGCGTGAGCGCGGACTACAGTGCGTTTCCGGCGAATTTCGACAAGCTCCCGCACGTCGCTTTCGTGATCCCGAGTCTCATCGACGACATGCACAACCTGTCCAACAACACGCACAACACGCAGCAGGAGGTGCGCAACGGCGACACGTGGCTCAAGGACAACCTCGATGCGTACGTGCATTACGCGCTGACGCACAACAGTATCCTGATCATCACCTGGGACGAGGACAACAGTCACTACGGGAACACGTGCAACCCACCCAACAACGCCACGAGGCCGGACAACCGCATCCCGACGATCATCATCGGGCAGTCCGTGAAGCCGGGCCGGTACGACACGCCGTATGACCACCGAAACGTGCTGCGCACGATCACGGATATGGAGGGTTTGGCGCCCATCGGCGGCGCGACGGGCTCGCCCATCACCGGCATCTGGAAATGACGCGGAGGGGCGGCGTCAAGCCGCCGCGCTCCATGGCGCTTCGCGTCTACTCCGTCACCTTCACCACGTTGTCTTCCCTGACGCGCTCGATCAGCTTTCCTTCCGGGTCCACGCCCGCGCGGCTCGGCTGCTGCGACACGAGGATCTTCAACGTCTGTTTGCCGCTCTTCAGACGGTGTCGCGCGAGGTAGATCGGCCGATCGTTGCCGGCAGCAAACACGGCCACGTCGATCGCATCGTTCATCGGCGTCGGCGTCTCGCGCCCGACCTCGTCCGCGCGGAGCTTCTGCGCACGAACGTCGAGCGTCACTTCGTATCGGCCGTCAGGCAGTCGCCGGGAAGTCGCGGACTTCGTCTTGAAATCCCACAACGTGATCGTCTCGAAGAGATCCGTGAGGAGCGGAACCAGCGGCGGCGGCGTGACCGCGCGAAGCTCCGCGTAGAGGTCGAGCGACGTCGGATACGGCGGTCCGCTGCGGCGGTACTTTTCGAGGAAGCGGCGCAGGGCGAGATTGACCGCGCCGGCGCCGATCTGCTCGCGCAACGTGTACAGCGCCACTGCGCCTTTGCCGTACGACACGTACGGCGCCTCGTCGACCTGCAGCAGCGGGACGTCGCGGCCCCACTGCGCGCGGTTCGTGAGATACCGCTCCATCTGGTAGTCGTAGACGCGGCGCGCTGCGGCGGGTCCGAGGACTTTCTCGGTGACCATCATGGCGCTGTAGTTCGCGAGCGACTCGGAGACGAACGAGCGCCCCTTCGCGTAGGCGGGCCGAACCTGCCCGCCCCACCACTGGTGCGCCGTCTCGTGCGCAGTCCCGAAGAAGGTCAGGTCGGCCTGACCCTTATCGTTGCGGGTGATGAAGTTCTGCTCCGCGAGCGCCAGGGCGGAGGGGAAGGCGCGGCCGTTGATGCTGTACGGCGGCACCTCGACAATGCGCAGCTCCTGATACGGATACGGTCCGAACTGGGAGGTGTAATAGTCGAGTGCCGATTGCATCCCGGCGATCATGCGAGCGACGTTCGCGCGATGCGGCGGGTGATGGAACACCTGCAGCGCGACGTGATTCCACGTCCCCTCGGCCACCGCGTATTTCGCAGAGAACACCGCCGTGGCGAACGTCTCCGGCTCACGCGTGCCGTAGTGGAAGTACCGGTGCCCGTTCTCCGTCCAGGTTCGGCGCAGCACGCCCGGCACGATCGCGGTCTGGTCGAGCGCGGTGCCGACGACTGTCTCCACCGGGATGCGGTCGAGATCGCGGACGACGTTCTGATACCGTCGCGCATCCGCATCGCCCGGCGCCGCCATCGCCTTCTTCGGCGGCAGCCCGTATATCTCTCTCTCCTTCGCGTCCGCGATCTCGAACGGCTGATACCCGATGAATGGCAGCAGCATCCGGTCGAAATAGCTGCCGTTGCGCACGACCTTCGTTTGCTGCCGGCCCTCGGCGAAGCCGCGCGGACGGAACGACACGGCGAACCGGAACTGCAGCGCTTCGCCCGGAGCGAGCGGGTGCGCGAGCTCGAAGATCCGGTAGCCGTACGCCGCATCCGTCAGCCGCGGTCTCGACGGCCGGTCGAACGACATCGAGCGCACCGCGTATCCGCCACGCTCGCGCGGCGTCTCGACGTGCATCGTCCGGATTGTCGCGCCGGTCTTGTTGACCAGGCGGTAGGTGCCGCTCATGTCGACGGCCGTCCGTTCAGGATAGAGCTCGATCCGAAGGTCCGCGGCCGTCATCGCCGGCTGCGGAAGATCTCTGTAACGGCCGTAGCGGCGCTCGTACTCGGCCTGAGGTGCGCCGCTGCGGTCCCACGACAGGTACTCGTTGAGGATGTTCGTGTTGTAGAAGATGAAGCCGCCGACCACGACGACGAGCACGCCGGCGGCGCCGGCAAGGCGCATCACCGGCGCGGTGACACGAGCCCGCGCCGCGACGAGCCGCTTGCGGATGCCGAGCTCCGGGCCGCGCGCCCAGAAAAGGAACGCCACGACGCCTAACAGCAGCGCCCAGGCCGCCCAATACAGCTTGAACGCGATGAACGGCGCAACGAAGGGTCCGAAGCCGTTCATCTCAGAGTACGTCCACGCCGGCGCGCTGTTGTAGACCAGTAGACGGTGAAGCGGCGCGCTCTGCGTCAGGACGATCGCCATGATCATGAGCAGGTGGCCGATGTACTTCTGGTTCACCAGGACGTGAATCGTCATCGCCAGCGCGCCGAGGAGGATGAAGTCGGCGAGCTCGAAGCCGAAGAGGATCTTCACGTACAGCAGCGGCTCGAACTGGTAGTAACCACGCAGCGCCTGCAGCAGCATGCCGCCGAGCATCAGCGCGCACTGAACGATGACGATGATGCCCGCGAGCGCGAGGAAGCGCCCGAGGAGCACGGCCGCGGTGCGCACCGGGACGGCGTCGGCGATCTCCGCCGCGCCGGAGTCGCGGTCCTTCCACACCAGCTCACCGGCGAAGAGGGCGATGATCACCCAGGGGATGAAGACCGCGCCGTCCGCGATGACGACGCTCGCGACGAGATGGGTTACGGGCCAGGTGACGGTGTCGATGTAGTGAGCGCCGACGTTCCAGCCCAAGAGCGGCACCAGCGCGATCGCGGCGACGAACGCGACGCGGAACGGCCACCCCGAGGCGATGTCCGTCAGCGCCTCGCGCATCACCGCGAGCGTCTGCAGGATCCGCGTGCGCCGGCCGAACACTCCGGCGACCTTCGGAGCCGCTCCACCCTCCGAGGAGCTCCGGAAGACTCCGAGGAGCCGAGGAACTTCGTCGGACGCAGCATCAACCCGGCCGAGTCCGAATCTTTCCGTGAATCGGAATGTGCGCAGCAGCAAGCCCAGCACGCCGCCCGCGATCGCGAGCCACAGCACGCGGTTCACGAGGAGCATCGCCGGGAAGCCGATCGTCCTCACGTTTCGTTCCACCGCGGTCCAGTACTTCGTCATCGCCTTGAGGGCGTTGATGCCGAGCGGATCGGCGAGCGCGGAGAGCAGTGGATTGGTGATGCCGCCCCACAGGCCTGCCGCGACGAGATAGCCGGCGAAGATCGCGATCGCGCCGAGGTAGGCGGCGATGGCGTGACGGGAGAGCACGGCGATGGTGAAGAGGAGCGCGCCGACGAGCACGAGGTTCGGCAGCGAGAAGAGCAGCACCGGCTGCACGTACGTGGAGAGGTGATTCGGGCCGAGCCCTTCGC
>DATDFB010000022.1:0-14140 GCA_036522835.1 Thermoanaerobaculia bacterium
GTCACGCACATGACGTCGACACGCCGTCATGCCTCGTCGACGTCATGTGCGTGACGCAGACGCCGCTGCCGCTCGACAACGTCAAGCGCGCCATCGCCCACCTCGAGTTCGTCGTCCCCGAGGGGGGCGCGGCGTGCAGCGGCGGCTTGATCAACGACGCGCAGGGCGACGGCACGCCGTACCTCATCACCGCGAACCACTGCATCTCCACGCAGAGCGCCGCCAGCTCCGTGCAGGCGTACTTCGATTGGACCTACGCGAGCTGCGTCAGCACCACCATTCCGCCGCTGAGCGGCGTGCCGAAGGCGAGCGGCGCGGCGCTCCTGGCCACGAAGTCGGCCGACAGCGGCAGCGACGTTACGCTCCTTCGCCTCAACAGCCGCCCCGCCGGCCGCTTCCTCCTCGGATGGACGAACGACCGCACGGCCGTGCAGAACGGTACGACGCTCTACCGCGTCTCGCATCCCGCGCCGAGCGGCTTCGGCGTGCAGCCGCAGCAGTACTCGACGTCGGCAGTCACGGCGAGCGGCCCGCGCTGCGGCCTCGTGGCGTCGAACTTCATCTTCGCCACGAACCAGATCGGCGGCACCTACGCCGGCAGCTCCGGCGCCCCCGATCTCCTCGAGGACGGCCGCATCGCCGGGCAGCTCTTCGGCGGCTGCGCGCCAGTCGGCCACGATCCGCAGTCCGGCTGCGATACGGCGGTGCTCAACGTCGACGGCGCGTTCTCGGCGAGCTTCGCCGCGCTGCAGCCGTTCCTCAATCCGTCGGCGGCACTCTGCACGCCGAGCGCGACGGTCGCTTGCCTCAACGAGAGCCGCTTCAGCGTCCGTATCGACTGGAAGACGAGCGGCGGCCAAACCGGCCAGGGACAGGTCATCAACCTCACCGACAACTCCGTCCTCTTCTGGTTCTTCGGCCCCGACAACGTCGAGGTGCTGGTGAAGGTGCTGAACGGCTGCCCGGTGAGCAACACGTATTGGGTCTTCTCTGCGGCGGCGACAGACGTCGAGTACACGATCACCGTCACCGACGCGCTGGCGGGAAAGACAAAGACGTACTTCCACGCCGGCGGCGCCGCGGCGCCCGCCGTCACCGACACAAACGCATTCGCAACGTGTCCATGAAGGAATGACGATGAAGAGAATGGTTTTTGCGGCCATGGCGCTCGCCACCGCGGCGTTCGCGCAGCGCAACGATCCGATGTTCCTTCGCGAC
Source organism: Thermoanaerobaculia bacterium (assembly GCA_036522835.1). Classification (GTDB taxonomy): domain Bacteria; phylum Acidobacteriota; class Thermoanaerobaculia; order Gp7-AA8; family Gp7-AA8; genus DATDFB01. Next base: position 1,219 of record DATDFB010000022.1, read on the forward strand.
GCCGTCGGCGCGAAGTCGTACCCGGCCGCGCCGCGGCTCGCCGAGCGCGCGAGTTTCGCGCCGGCGACGGAGCTGCCGGCCGCGGCGACCTCGGTGCCCGAGGAGATCGAGCGCATCCGTGCCTGGAACGAGGCGGGAAACACGCCGGCGAAGAACGGCTTCACGCGCACGCTGCCCGACACCATCGCCTTCCGCGCCACGCCCGGCATGGCCATGAAGGGGGCGCCGGCGGCGTTCGCGCGCGGGCTCGTGGCCGCGTCGGCGGAGGGGCACCTCGTCTACAGCACGGCCATCCGCGTCGAGGGCGCCGAGCGGATCCGCATCCGCTTCGACGACGTCTCGATCCCCGACGACGCCGTCTTCTGGGTCTACGGCAGCGGCGACGAGCCGGTGGCCTTCGGCAAGGAGCTGCTCTACGACGGCACGATCTGGAGCCCGCCCGTGCACGGTCCGGTCGTCTACGTCGACTTCGAGGCGCCGGCGTCATCGGTGAGCGCGTTCGAGATCCGGCGCATCGCGGAGCTCGTGAAATTCACGCCCGCGCCGTCCGATGCGCCGAGCTGCCTCGTCGACTCGACGTGCGTCACGGCGTCGACGTTCGACTCGATCGCGAACGCCAAGAAAGCGGTCGCGCATCTCGAATTCGTCGACGGCGGCGACACCTATATCTGCACCGGCTCGCTGCTCAACGACCGCAAGAGCGACGGCGCGCCGTACCTCTTGACGGCGAATCACTGCATCGGCACGCAGGCGGAGGCGACGACGCTGACGGCGTTCTTCGACTACCTCTCCACCGGCTGCAACAGCGTCTTCAATCTCGGCAACGCGCCGCGCACCACGGGGGCGACGCTGCTCGCGACGTCGTCGACGAGCGACTTCTCGTTCCTCCGCCTCAACTCCATTCCCGCCGGCCGTTACTTCCTCGGATGGGATGCGACGCCGGTCAGCGGCGGCGCGCGCCTGCACCGGCTGTCGCATCCGCAGCCGCTGTCGATCATCTTTCCGCAGATGTACTCGAACACGAACGTGAACACGACGGTGAGCACGTGTACCGGCTACTCGCGCGCGAATTTCATCTACTCGACCGCGGCGACAGGCGGAATCTACGGCGGCAGCTCGGGCTCGCCGGCGATGCTCGACGGCGGCTACGTCGTCGGCCAGCTCCTCGGCCTGTGCGGCACGTCGCCGAACGACGGCTGCCTGGCCACGAACAAGACCGTCGACGGCGCGTTCTCCGTCACGTACAACACCGTCAAGCAGTGGCTGGAGAACGGCAGCGCCGCGAACTGCACGCCGAACGCGGCGACGGTCTGCCTCGTCAACGGACGCTTCAGCGTCAGCATCAATTGGAAGACGAGCGGCGGGCAAAGCGGCTCGGCGCAGGCCATCAAGTACACGGACGCGTCGGCGCTCTTCTGGTTCTTCGGTCCCGACAACATCGAGGTGCTGCTGAAGGTGCTGAACGCCTGCAGTCTGAACAATACGTACTGGGTCTTCGCCGCGGCGACGACGGACGTGGAGTACACGATCACCGTGACGGACACGACGAACGGGAAGGTCAAGACGTACTTCCACGCCGGCGGCTCGCCCGCGCCGGCGATCACCGATACGAGCGCCTTCGCGACGTGCCCGTGACGAAGCCGGCGACGGCCTCGTAATAGCGCGCGCCCTCGACCGCCGGGATCTCGCAGTGCCCGGCGGTCTCGCAGACGAACATCTGCTTCGGCACGTCGAGGCCGTCGTAGAGCTCCTTGCCGAGGGCGAACGGGATGACCTGATCGCGCTTGCCATGCATGACGAGCACCGGCAGGCGCGCCGCGTTGAGCCACGCGGTAGTGCGCAGTGCCAGCGGCGCGAACCAGCCGAGGGGCAACGGGCGATAGAGGGCGTTGCCGAGCTTCATGAGCGACGGGAAGGAGTTCTCGATCACGACGCAGCGCGCCTTCCGCTCCGTCGCCACGTACGCCGCGAACGGGCCGCCGAGGGACTCGCCGTAGAGAACGATGTCGTCGGGCTTCGCGTGCGCGGCCGCGAAGTCGTACGCCGCCAGCGCATCGAGCTTCAGCTTCCCCTCGGACGGTCTCCCGCCGCTTTTTCCGTAGCCGCGCCAGTCGAAGACGAGGCAGGCGATCCCGCGCCGCGCCAGCTCGGCGGCGACCGGGGCGCGGTCGGTGACGTTGCCGCCGTTGCCGTGGAACCAGACCAGGAGAGGCGAGGCGCGGCCGTTGGCGCGGAAGAGCCAGCCGTGCAGCGTCACGCCGTCCGGCGCCGCGAAGGCGACGTCCTCCGGCGCGACGGCGTACGCGTGCGCATCCCAATTGCCGGTCGGATAGCGCGACGGAAAGAACATGCCGGTGCGGCGGACGTACTGCGCGAAGAGGAAGAGGGCAACGAGGAGGATGGCGGCGATGCGGAGCGCGCGCACGCAGCTATCATAGTGGCTCATGAAAACGCTCTTCGACGCCACCGATCGCGAGTCTCTCGTCGCGCGCATCAAGGCCCTCGATCCGGCCGCGGCGCGCCAGTGGGGAAAGATGGACCCGGCGCAGATGCTCTGTCACTGCGGCCGCGCGCTGGAGACGGCCACCGGCGACCGCCCGATGAAGCAGAAGTTCATCGGCAAGATCCTGGCGCCGCTGGTGCGGAAGTCGGTCCTCGGCGAGAAGCCGTTCGGCAAGAACTCACCGACCGATCCGACGTTCGTCGTCGCCGACACGCGCGACTTCGCCGCGGAGAAAGCGCGCCTCTTGGCGCTGATCGACCGCTTCGCTCAGCGCGGCACCGCCGAGGTGGGGAAGGAAACGCACGCCTTCTTCGGAAAGCTCAGCGGCGACCAATGGGGGGAGCTGATGTACAAACACATCGACCACCACCTGCGGCAGTTCGGGGGGTGATCTGGAGTGCGGCGGCCATGCCGCCGCTGTCGGAGCTCACTGCGCCCGCAGCGACCGCGCCACCAACCCGATCCCGCCCGCGAAGAGCACGAGCATCAGGATCGTGTTGAAGAGGCTCGTCGGGCGGAAGTAGATGTCGAGGTTCGTCAGAATGCCGACGAAGATGATGATGGCGCCGGCGAAGGTCAGCAGCCAGCCGATGATCGACCGTCCGTTGAAGAAGAGAAACCCGATGCCGAGGATCAGCGGGATCAGCGACAGGCCGAAGCCGTTGTAGCCCCACAGGTGCCAGGAGCCCGACGTCACCGTCACCTGGTTCGTCAGCAGCCAGCCGCCGGCGATGGCCATGCCGAGACCGAGGAGGAACGTGCCGATCCCGCCGGAAGTGCCGCCCGCGCCGCGCGTCGTTTCCATCGTCACGCCGACAGCTTCTCCCAATCCGTGTCGGGCGCGTCGAGGGCCAGCGCCAGGCCGCCGTCGGAGCCGACGAACACCGGGTCGGACATGTACGTCACCTTCCCGCCGCCGACCTGCGCGAGTGCGCCTTCGAGCGCGTCGGAGAGGCCGCGGATCAAGCCGCCGCCGCCGGAGAGGATGATGTTCTGCCGCACGCGGTCCTGGAACTCCGGCTCCACGCGCGAGAGCAGATCGAGCATCGTCTCGATGACCGGCGCGAGCAGCGTCTCGCAGGCGGCCTTGATCTCGCCGGTGATGTCGAGCTCCGTCGGCACGCCTTTGACCGGCGCGGTGACGACGCAGCGCTCCGGCGCCTCGCCGACGAAGCTGTACTTCTCCTTCCACTCGCGCACCATGAAGATGGTGACGTTCGCCTGCGGGTAGCGCTCCTGGATGAGCTTGAGGAGATGCGTGTCGACGGAGTCGCCGGCGATCGTGAGCGTGCGCTGGTCCTCCTCGGTCGGATAGCGGCCCTTCATCACGCAGAAGTCGGTCGTGCCCGCGCCGATGTCAACGATCATCGTGTGCAGCAGCGCGTTGAGTCCGTACGCGACGGCAAAGGGCTCGCTGACGATCATCAGGCTGTCGACGATGCCCTTCATCGAGTTGCGCAGGTACTGCTTGTTCGTGCGCAGCGCCGCGGCGGGGACGCCGACGACGGCGCGCACGTTCTTGGTGTCGACCTTGCCGTTGGCGCTGACGCCGACGAGGCGCAGCAGGTGCTTGAGCAGCTCGCGCACGGCCTCGACGTCCTTGTCCGAGCCTTCCTTCAGCAGGCCGCGCTCGAGCGGGCGGTGGAGGTCGAGCATGGTGCGGTTGGCCACGGCTTCGTGTCCGATGAGGACCTCGCGCTTGAGCACTTTCTTCGCCACCATGTCGGCGGGCCAGCCGACGAAGCTCTCCACGACGAAGCGCTCGCCGTTCGACGCGGAGATCGCGCTGCGCGATGTTCCGAGGTCGATCCCGACGTGCAGGAGTTGATCAGCCATTTCCGCTTCCTTTCTTCGGCGCGTCGCCGGCGCTGGCGTAGGCGTGAATCCCGTGGAAGAGCGCCTGGGCGATCTGCTGCCGGTACTCCGGACGGCCCAGCATGGCCGCCTCTTTCTCATTCGACAGACACCCGACCTCAGCCAGCACGGCCGGCATTCCGGTGGCGACGAGCACGATGAACGGCGCGCGCTTGACGCCCCAGTTCTCGACGCCCGGATCGGTGTTGCGCAGCCCGGTGAAGAGCTGCTGCTGCACGGCGGCCGCGAGGCGGTGGGACTCGTCGCGGCGGACGTCGGCGTAGACGCCGTCGAGGAGCTTGCGCAGGTCGGCCACCGAATAGCCCGAGGTCCGGTTCTCGTCGGCAGCCAGTGCGGTGAGCTTCGGATCGTTCGTCGGTCCGAGGTAGTAAGTCTCGATACCGTGGCTCTCGCGGCCCGTGGCCAGCGAGTTGACGTGGATGGAGACGAAGATGTCGCCGTTCGAGGAGTTGGCGATGGCGGCGCGGTCGCGCAGGGCGATGAGGCGGTCGTCGCCGCGCGTGACGACGACCTCGAAGCCGTTCTTGCGCAGAATCTCGCGCAAGCGCGTGGCGATGTCGAGGGTGACGGCCTTCTCCGTCAGCTTCGAGTCGGCGGAGGCGCCGGGATCGTTGCCGCCGTGGCCGGCGTCGATGACGACGCGGCGGACGGAGAGGGGGAAGACGGAGGTGGACATGGCCACGAGCGGGTCGTTCTGGAGTGCGGCGGCCGTGCCGCCGCTCTTCGGTGGCGACGACAGCGGCGGCATGGCCGCCGCACTCCACGCTTTCGGCGTGGCCTTGCCGCGCGAGAAGTACGTCGAGCCGACCAGTGCCAGCGGGATGATCAGCAGCGGAGCGCGGTGCAGCCAGACGCGCAGGGCGCGGCGCAGCGGGCGCACGCCGCGCGGAGGGAGGCCGCGGATCGTGTCGACGTTTTCCGCCACCGCCTCCCGCAACACTTGCCGCTTGATCCGATGGATCCTTCCCACGCTCAGTATTTTAGACTCAACGCGGCTCTGCGAACGCGCCGGCGTCGACCGCGCCCAGTTTCACCTCCGTATATCGCCGCGTCGCGCTGTTCCACGGATCGACGAACGAGGTGCGCACGTAGAACGGATACTTCGCGCCGCCGACGTCGCGCCAGTCGTCGAAGTCCGTCTGCTGCGGGACCGGCCCGACGATCGAGTCGTAGACCACGAGTCGCCGGACGAGGAGGCCGCTTGCGGCGTCGAAGTAAAGGCGCTGCCGCGTCGTGCCGGCGCGCGTGCCGACGACGACGGTGTCGCGGTCGCCGACCTTCTCCTTCGACAGCACGCGCGCGTCCTGCGGGATCGCGGACGGCGGCGTCGGCACGTACGCGGCGGCGACGTCGCGGAAGCGGGCCACGTCGCCCGGCTTCATCTGCTGCAGGCCCTTCTCGCCGCGCATCCAGCCGTTCTCGCCGGCCACCACCTGCGTCATCTTGCCGAACGGCGTCTCCCCTTCGACGCGCCACTTGTCGGTCGTCTCTTCGAGCGCGATCGGCGCGCTCTTGCCGGCCGAGTCCTCGCGCGTGCCGCGCTCGGTGCGGCTCTCCCACTTGGCCGCGTCGCCGACCGCCGCGGCGTATTTCTTCACCACGTCGGCGAGCGCCGGGAGCTCCGGCCGCTCCGGCTTCGGCGTCGGAAACGGCGGCGGCGTCTGCGGCAGCGTCACCAGGGCCTTCGGGTTGATCGCCCCGCGATGGCAGGTGTTGCAGCCGATCTGCGTGCGTCCGCCGAACTGCTCCTTGTTCAGCTTGATGACCATGGCCATCATCTCGCGCGTCGTCTTCTTCTCTTTCTTTTCGTCGCTGGCGAAGTCCCACCCCGTCTCTTTGTTGACGACGTGGCAGAAATCGCAGTGCACGCCGAGCGAGGCGCGCATCATGTTCATCGTCCGCTGCAGCTCGTAGTCGGACATGTTCGTCAGGATCTGCACGTTCTTCTGCTCCGCCTGCGCGGAGACGGCGGCCAGGGCCAAGGCGACGGCGATCAGTGTTCGCATGGCCGGCGAGGATATCAGCGCTGCCGCGCGAAGGTGCAGGTGGTCTCGCGGTGGGCGTTGTAAGGAATCAGCATGACCAGACCGCGCTCGGCGTAGCTGAAGGTGTAGAGGAGATCGTCGCTCCCCGGCTTGCGGCGGAGCGACCATCCCCAGGTGCCGTGCGCGCCGATGGCGACGGGCGGCGGGAGGTTGGACCACTCGGTCTGCGTGTGAACCAACGCGCCGTTCTCCCACTTCGTCGGTACGGCGAAGCCCGGCCGCCCGCGGATGACGAAGGAGACGGAGTCGCAATCGTCCTGATGGATGCCGATGACCGCCGGCTCCAGGATCGACTCGTCCGGAAAGCGCGCCGTGGTGATGCCGACGTTCAGCAGTCCGCGCGTGTCGCGGCACGACGCCGGATCGAGCGTGTACGACCCGGTGAAGCGCTCGCACGGCGTGGCGCTTTGATGCGCGCACGCCGTGACGAAGAGCGCGAGGCTAATGCCAGCAAACGCTCGTGTCGTTCGCATCCGCGGAGTTCCCCGGCATCGTCTGAAACGCAAAAAACTTGTGCGGATTCGCCGAGCGCGCCTTTACTTTGTTGCCGTAGTCGATGAGCGCCTTGTTCATGGCGTGCAGGCGGTCGAGCGTCGCCGTCTGCTGCAGCGGCAGCGTCACCGCGCCCGATTGATAGACCTCGGCGCGCGAGTACGGCTGCCCGGAGACGATCGTGCCGACCAGCACGCTCTTCAGCGTGTCGGCGCTGTCGCCCTGCGCGTTCTTGCCGCCGGTCACGTCGGGCGGCAGCAGCTCGGGGTTGGCGATCCATCCGTTTTTCAGCGCCACGGCGTTGCCGAACGCGATCAGCTCATCGACCGTGTTGTTCAGCGCGACGTAATCGCGCAGCGGCAGCGGAGCGTCGCCCGTCCCGGTCTCCTGCACGTGTCCCGCGAGGTGCGGGCTCGACGCGCAGCCGGTGCCGAAGCGCAGTTGGATGTTGCCGTCGCTGTCGCGGTACATGTACGTGCCGGGATCGCGCCCGCCCGGAACCGAGGGCGCGTCATCGCCGCAGTACGTCGCGTGCGACGACGAGTCTTGCAGCACGTGCAGGTAGAGCCCGATGCGCGCGACCTGGATCGGCACTTTGGGGGCGGGTGCCGGCGCGAGGTAGAGCGTGCCGATCGAGTTGTTCAGGTACGACTCCAGCGCCGTGTACGGCGTGTACGTGGTGACGTCGCTGCCGCGCATTGGGGAGTCGAGCATCTTCGGCCCGGCCGGCACCTTGAGCGGGATGCCGAGCTTCGAGCTGGCGGTGATGAGCGGGATCGTGCCCTTGATCATCACCGGATCGCCGACGCACGTCGTCGCCGACGCGGTGAGGCCGACGGTGCAGAGCAGGCCGGGATCGTTCGTCGGGATCATCGCCCACTGGCGGAGGTTCAGTAGCGTCAACTGGTACGGGTCCGGCTGCCCCGGCGGCGGGTAGTGCAGCGGATACACCGCCTGCACGCCGCCGGCGCCGTGGACGTCGGTGCCCTGGCCGTTCGGCGAGTAGGAGACGACGTAGTGGTCGAGCGGGCCGTCGGTGTTGCCGTTCGTGCGGACGAAGCCGTTGAAGGCGGCACTGATGAATCTCCTGCCGGTGTTGTCCGTCGTCGCCTCCGTGCCGCACTGGTCGATCGGCTTGTAGATGCCGTAGTCGGCGTTCTCGTTGTACGCGACGATCCAGTAGGCGACGTCGGGGCGGTATCCGAGGGCTTGGGCGATGAAGTAGGTGGAATCCGCGTGGATCATGCTGCGGCCGTCGGTGATGGTGAGGAAGTCGAGCGTCTGCTGCACGGACGCGCGGTTGGGATTCTTCCTCAGCTTGTTCGGCTGGATGCACCAGTTGAGCGCCGGCTGGTTCTTGTTGCGGGGAAGACAGAGGTCTTCGAGGAAGGCGTGAGCGGTGGGGACGCAGAGCAGTAGCGGTAGGAGAGCGAGAAGATTCCGTCGCATGTCCTAGGGGTGATCGAGAACGGAAAATCCCTACCTCGCCGGGCTCGAATGAGCTGAGAAGAGGAAGTCGTTTCGGTCGATGCGGTACGGCGCGCTCGAGCATGGTGGCAGACCTTTCCGGATCTGCCACCACGCGTACGCGGTTTCATTGACACGGTTTTTCGTTCGAGTCCTGGAGCAGCGCCGCCACGCGCGTCGGCTGGTACGGCATGACCGTCAGCGTGCGCGTCCAGGTGGCGTGGCGCGGGCGGACCAGCTCGACCTTGTGATCTCCCGGCGTCAGGCGATAGCCGAGCGGCGTCGAGCCGACGAATTTCCCGTCGAGCCAAACCTCGGCGAGATCGGGCCGCGAGTCGATTTGGACCGCGACGGTGTGCGCCTCTTTGGGCGGCGTGTCGGCGGAAATGATCAGCGGGGTCAGGATGAATAGAAGAAGGAGGGGAAGGAGGATTTTCTTGTGCAGCATACGGTGCGTTCCTTTCGTCATTGCTGAGACGAACGCGATTGCAGGAGGTTCCGCTCGATGAACCGCCACATCGTCCGGCGCATTTGCGTGACCAGCAGCGGGTCGGTCACGCCGTGGCGCGACTTCGGATAGAGCGCCAGGTCGTAGACCCGGCCGGCCTTCTCCAATTCATAGATGAACTGCATGGTGTTCTGCATGTGCACGTTGTCGTCGATCGCGCCGTGCAACAGGAGGAGATTGCCGTGCAGGTTCTTCGCGGCGAAGCGCGGCGCGCTCTTCTGGTAGCCCTCCGGATTGTTCTGGGGCATGAGCATGTAGCGCTCCGTGTAGACGGAGTCGTAGTCGTGCCAGTCGGTGACGGAGCCGCCGGCGATGCCGGCCGACCACGACGCGCTGTGCGTGAGCGCGTATGTGGTCATGAAGCCGCCGAAGCTCCAGCCATTGAGCAGCGCGCGCGAGCCGTCGACGTACGGCTGCGACGTCAGCCACTTCAGGCCGTCCTCGAGGTCGCGCAATTCGAGCTCGCCGAAATTCTTGTAGAGCGGCCATGCCGAGGCCGCCCCTTTGCCGCTGGCGGTGCGGTTGTCGCAGACCCAGACGATGATCCCGTGCTGGGCCAGGTACTGGTGCCACAGATACGTCGAGCCGAACCATTGATTGCGCACCTGCTGCGCGTGCGGCCCCGAATAGGTGTGCTCGAAGACCGGATATTTTTTCGACGGGTCGAAATCGGGCGGGCGGAACATCACCGCTTCCATGACGAAGCCATCGCGCGTCTTGACCTGCACGAATTCCGGCTTGCTGATGCGGAGATCGCGCAATGCGGCGACCTCGTTTGCCTCGACCACGCGCACCTGCGTGCCGTCGTTGCGGGCCAGGGAGACGCGCGTCGGCGTCTGGATGTCGGTCCACGAGTCGATCCAGAGCGTCATCGACGGATTGAACGTGGCGATGTGGTTGCCCGGCGCGTCGGAGAGGCGCTTCAAGCCGCTGCCGTCGAGGGCGACGCGATAGACATCGGTGCCGAGAACGCTGCGCTCCGTGCCGGAAAAATAAATCCACCGATTCGCCGGATCGATGCCGTGCAGCGTCCGCACTTCCCACGGCCCGTCGGTGATCTGCGCGAGCAGCTTCCCGTCGGGGCCGTAGTGATAAACGTGCTCGTAGCCGCTGCGCTCGCTGAGCCACAGGAACGAGCCGTCTTTGAGCCACACGGGATCGCCGTGCGGATCGACCCACGCCTTCGTCGTCTCGCGGAAGAGGGTCTTGTCGCCGGCGTTGACGTCGAGCCACGTCTGCTCGCGATTTTGAACCTGATAGAAAAGGCGGTCGTCCGGGCTCCAGGCCACGCCGACGATCAGGATGTCGCCGGCGCTGTATTTCTGCGTGTCGACTTCCTGCGGCGCGGCGCCGCCGGCCGACACGGTGAAGAGCTTGACGCGCGGATTCGGCAGCCCCGCTTTCGGATAGGGCGTGACCTCGACCTTCTGCATCTGCGGAATGTGATCGACGACGGTGAAGCGCTTCACCGGCCGCTCGTCGAGCTGGATGTAGGCGATGCGCGACGAGTCGGGACTCCACCAATACGCGTGGAAATTGCCGCGGCCGAAGATCTCCTCCTGGTACACCCAATCGAGGATGCCGTTGAGAGTGTCGTCGTTGCCGTCGGTGGTGAGCTGGCGCTCGCGCTGCGTGGCCACGTCGACGATGTAGAGATTGTTGGCGCGCACAAAGGAGATGAAGCGGCCGTCGGGACTGAACGCCGCTTCCTCTTCCTCGCCGGGCGACGACGTCAACCGCGTCATCGCGTCGGCGTCGAGGTTCCACAGATACAGGTCGCCGCCGATGGTCAGCACGACGCTTTTTTTGTTCGGGCTGAAGGTCCAGCTCTTCAGTTGCGCGAGGTGCTTGGCGTCGTCCTCCGACACGCCGGCGATCTTGCGCGCCGCCGCTTCGAGCTTGGCGGCGGAAAAGAGCGTCCGCTTCGCGCCGGTCTCGGCGTCGAGCACGGCCTGTTCGATCACTTCCGATTTCTCGTTCGTGCGCGGCCAGGTCACGGTCTTGTCGTCGAGCCAGACGAAGCCGCTCTGCTGCGCGCCTGAGAACATCACGCGCTGCTTCGGATCGAAGATGTTCTCGATGGTGAGCTCGCGTACGGTCGGCTTCGGCGGCTGCGTCGTGACCTGTTGCGCGAGCGCGGTGGAGGCGAGAAGAAGGGTTGCGGCTACGGCGTTTCGCATCATGGCGCGTAAGTGTACAATCCGGCGTTTTTCGTCGACGGAAGGAGCGTTTTCCCCATGACCGTAACCCTCGAAGTGACCCACTCGTTCGACGCCGCGCGCGCGGCGGGGCGGGAGCCGTTCAAGGTCCGCAATCTCGCAGAGGCCACGCTGGGCCGCGCGGAGATCCGTCTGGCCGAGCACGAGATGCCGGGCCTCATGGCCCTGCGCGAGAAGTACGGCGCGTCGAAGCCGCTCGCCGGCGCGAAGATCATGGGCTCGCTGCACATGACCATCCAGACGGCCGTGCTCATCGAGACGCTCGAGCTTCTCGGCGCCGACGTGCGCTGGGTGAGCTGCAATATTTTTTCGACGCAGGACCACGCCGCGGCGGCCGTCGTCGTCGGACGCCCCGAGAGCGGCGGCACGATCGACAATCCGAAGGGCACTCCCGTTTACGCATGGAAGGGCGAGACGCTCGAAGAATATTGGTGGTGCACGTCCGAGGCGCTGATGTGGCCGGATGGGAGCGGGCCGACGCTCATCGTCGACGACGGCGGCGACGCCACGCTGCTCGTGCACAAGGGGGCGGAGTTCGAAGGCATCGGCCGCGTCCCCGAGTTCAATCCGTCCGACGAGCCCGAAGAGTGGGGCGTGATTCTCGATCTCTTGCGCCGCGAAATGAAGCGCGACCCTCAGCGTTGGACGCGCGTGGCCAAGGACATCAAAGGCGTCTCCGAGGAGACCACCACCGGCGTGCATCGCCTCTATCAAATGATGGAGGCGGGGACGCTGCTGTTTCCGGCCATCAACGTCAATGACTCGGTGACGAAGTCGAAGTTCGACAATATCTATGGTTGCCGCCACTCGGTGATCGACGGTTTCAATCGCGCCGCCGACGTCATGCTGGCCGGCAAGCTCGCCGTGGTCTGCGGCTATGGGGAAGTGGGCAAGGGCTGCGCGCAGGCGCTGCGCGGGCAGGGAGCGCGCGTGGTGGTCACGGAGATCGATCCGATCTGCGCGCTGCAGGCGTCGATGGAAGGCTTCGAAGTGCGCAAGCTCGAGTCGGTACTGGAGCGCGCCGACGTCTTCGTCACCGCCACCGGCAACAAGGACATCATCACCGCCGAGCACATGTCGCGGATGAAGCACAACGCCATCGTCGGGAACATCGGGCACTTCGACAACGAGATCGACATGGCCGGCCTCAAGAAGATCGCCGGCATCCGCAAAGTGAACATCAAGCCGCAGTACGACGAGTGGATCTTCCCCGACGGTCACAGCGTGCTGATCTTGGCCGAGGGGCGGCTCTTGAACCTCGGCTGCGCCACGGGGCACCCCTCCTTCGTCATGTCCGCGTCGTTCACCAATCAGGTCCTGGCGCAGCTCGCTCTATGGGCCAACAAGGGCGAATATCAGAAGCAGGTGTATGTCCTCCCAAAGAAATTGGACGAGGAAGTGGCCCGCCTGCACCTGCAGCACCTCGGCGTGGAATTGACGGAAATGACCGAGGATCAGGCCAAATATTTGGGCGTTCCGGCCGAGGGGCCCTATAAATCCGATCATTATCGGTATTAAATTGGTTCACATGTTGACTTTTTGTGTTTATCATTACTCCTGTTAAGGAGGAGTGCACGTGCCAAGACCACGAAAATCGACACAGTCAACATCCCTCTCTCATGGTCAGGCGAGTTACGTTTTGGAGCGGATGGTTTCCGACCGGCGGATTTCGCAGGGCGAGATCAACCGCTACCTCAGTGACATCAATCGCGAGATCAGCAGCCTCGAAGAGCGCCTCAATTCCCTTCGCGGCGTTTCGGGCGGCTCTTATGCGGCCGGCGGTGGCTCTGCCGCCGCACCGGCGCGCCGTGGC
>DATDFB010000023.1:0-7163 GCA_036522835.1 Thermoanaerobaculia bacterium
GCGTGCGGTTCTTCGTGGACGTCAACGGCTCGAACCCGCTCGAAGTGGCCAGCGAGGTCGACCGCTATTGCTCGTGGCCCGGCCAGGCGTGCGGCTACAAGGTCGGGCACAGCGAAATCAACCGGCAGCGCGACCGGGCGATGGCAGCGCTGGGGTCACGCTACGATCTCAAGGCCTTCGACGATGCCGTCGTGCTGGGCGGCAACGTGCCGCTCGACGTGCTGGCGGCGAATATCGCCGCCTACATCGGGCGCTAGCCCTTACGCCGTCAGCACGGTCTCGATCGTGTCGATGACTGTTTTCGGCACCAGCGGCTTGGCGATGAACCGGAACCCGCCGATCGTACCACCGGATTGACGCACCTCGCGACGCTGGACCAGCGCGGTCAGGAAGACGATCGGCGTGTCCTTCAGCGCCGCGTCTTCTTGCAATAGCGACGCGAGCTCTCCCCCCTCGAGCCCGGGCATCTGAATGTCGAGGATGATCAGGTCGGGCTTGAACTCGTGGGCGACCTGCAGCGCCTGGGTCGGCTTGTTCTCCGTCCGCACTTCGTAGGTGCCGGTCCCGTCGAGAAACTTCTTTAGCGCGTGCGTGATGATCAGCTCGTCGTCCACCACGAGAATCCGCTTTTTCGTTACCGACATCGCGTGCTCCAGGTCAGAGTGTGATTGCGACTAAGCAGCGGGTGACAGCGCATGGAGCGCTTCCTGCAAACGGCCGAATTCCGCCACGACCGCGTCCAGCAGCTCGGTGCCGCGGCTCAGGTCTCCGTCGATCGTCGCGAGCTCGGCGTCGCGGCACATCGCGACGAGCCGCCGCCCGCCGACCATCGCACACGACGTCTTCAGCGAATGGAACGTGCGATGGACGGTCTTCCAGTCGCCGCGCGCCAGTGCCGCGCGCGCGTCGGTCAGGGCTCCCGGTGTGATCTGGAGGTACAACGCCACGGTCTCGGCGGCGAATTCCGGATCGCCGCCACCCAGATCGCCGAGCTCGGCGAACGCCTGAGCGTCGAACGTGGGCTCCAAGGCCGGAGGGGTTGCGGCCGTGGTCGGGGGGGGTGCGGCGGCCGCCGGGTCGCGCTCGTTCACGATGAGTGCCGGCGGCAGCCAGCGCCGTAACGCGGCCGCCAGCTGCGGCGGTCGCAACGGCTTGGACAGGTAGTCGTCCATGCCGGCGGCCAGACAGCGCTCGCGCTCGCCCTGCAGCGCTTCGGCCGTCAAGGCAATCACGGGCGTGTGTCGCGTCGGCTGCGCCCCGGCTTCCCGCGCGCGGATCTCGCGCGTCGCCGCGTAGCCGTCCAGGACCGGCATCTGGCAGTCCATCAGCACGAGATCGTACGCGGTCCGCGCCACCGCCTCGACCGCGAGCCGGCCGTTCCCTACGACGTCGGCGCCGCAACCGAATCGTCTCAGCATGGCGACGATGACGTGCTGGTTCACGAGATTGTCGTCCACCACGAGAATGCGGGCGGCGGGAGCGCTCAGGATGAAGGCGGCGTCTGACGAAGACACCGGCGCGGCAGCGGGCTCGCGCGGCTCGTCGGAAGCCATGACGGCGCGGAGCACGCCCTCGAGCGCGCGTTTGCGCACCGGCTTCGTGAGCGACGCGTCGATGCCGGCGGTCGCGCCGGAGCCGTTCCCGGGCTGTCCGAGTGAGGTGAGCAGCACGACGCGCATGCCCGCGAGCTTCGGCACGGCGCGGAGCGCCCGGGCGAGCTCGATCCCGTTCATACCGGGGAGCTTGAAGTCGAGCAGCGCCAGGGCGAATGGCTGATTCCGGTCGGCTGCGTCGATGGCGACCGGAAGCGCGACACCGCCGTCGGCCACCGCCTGGGCCTCGAAGCCCCACTCACGCAGGTACGACAGCAACACTTCGCGATTGGTCTCGTTGTCGTCTACCACCAGCGCGCGCCGGCCGGCGAGCGAGGGATACTCCGCAGACGCGCTCGCATCGGACGCCTGGCGCTCCAGCTCCAGCTCCACCCAGAACGTCGTGCCGTGCCCCACGACGCTGTCGAGCCCAACGGTGCCGTGCATGATGCCGGCGAGCTGTTTCACGATGGCGAGGCCGAGTCCGGTGCCGCCGTAGCGGCGCGTGATCGACACGTCGGCCTGGGTGAAGGCGGTGAAGAGCTTGCTCTGCACCTCGACCGGAATCCCGGCGCCGGTGTCCCACACTTCGAACCGCAGCCGGGTGCGAGGCTCCGTGGTCGTGGCGAGCTTCACGCGCACGCCCACCTCGCCCGCGTCCGTAAACTTGATCGCGTTGCCGAGCAGGTTGACGAGGATTTGCCGGATGCGGCCCTCGTCGCCCAGCAGCGCGGTCGGCACGTCGTCGGCGATGATCGACACGAGCTCCAGCTCCTTCGCCTGCGCGCGCTGGAACAGCAGGTCGCTGACGTCCTCGATCGTATTGCGGAGGTCGAACGGCGCCGACTCGAGCTCGAGCCGCCCGGCCTCGACCTTGGAGAAGTCGAGAATGTCGTTGATGATCTCGAGCAGCGACTCGGCCGAGCCGCGGACCGTCTCGGCGAACCGCTTCTGCTCCGTCGTGAGCGGCGTCGCCAGCAGCAGGTCGGTCATGCCGAGGACGCCGTTCATCGGCGTGCGGATCTCGTGGCTCATGCTCGCGAGAAACTGGGACTTGGTGCGACTCGCCTCCTCGGCATGGCGCGTCTTCTCTTCGAGCGCGCGCGTGCGCTCCTCGACCTTCAGCTCGAGCGCGCGATTGGTGTCCTCGAGCGCGCCGTGCGAGTCGCGCAGCCGCGCCGCCATGTCCTGGAAGGAGTTGGCGAGGCGGCGCAGCTCCGGCCCGCCGCCGCTGCCCTGCTCGGCGTTCACGGCGACGTCGAAACGACCGGCGGCCAGGTCGTGGGTTGCCTGCACGAGCCGCCCCAGCGGCGCCGTGATGCGCCGCGCCACGGACGTCGTGGCGAGATAGCCTACGAACAGCAGCCCGATGACCACGATGGCGCCTTGGAAAAGAAAGTGACGCACGTTCGCGCCTACGACCGCGCCGGTGATACCTACCTGCACGAGGCCCACGCGCGGCAGCGGCGTCGTCGCGAGCGGGTCGTCGGCGAGCAGCGCGCCGCCCGGCTGCCCGCCCACGGCGGCTACCACGTCCACGAAATCGCTGAGCTCATGGCGGCCGCGCTCGAGGTGCGCGACGGGGCCGTGCTCGGATGATGGGGGGGCGCGTAGCGCCGGAATGGGCTGCGCCGGTTCGGCTTGCCAGGCCAGCAGCACGCCGGCGTCACGATCGAACACGCGCACGTACGCGATCTCGGGGTCGGCGCGTAACCCGTCCACCACCGACTCGAGCTCGCTCAGATTCCGCGTGTAGATGCCGAACTCGGCATTGCGCGCGGCCATGACGGCGAGCACGCGGCCCTTGTCCATCATGCGGTCGCGCGACGCGCGAATCGTCACGATGATACCGAACGTGATCAGGCCGCCCGTCGTGAGCATCACCGCCGCCAGCGTCAGCAGCTGGATGCGGGCACGCAGGCTGAGCCGGGCGAGATAGCCGCGCAGGCCGCGCATGCTAGCGCACCACCTCGGCGGCGCCGCGCACGACGGCATCGGACAGCGTGAGGCCGATGTCGGCCGCGGTCCGCATATTGACGGCGTACCGCACCTTCCGCGGCGGCACCGGCGCGAGATCGGCCGGCAGCGCTCCCGCCAGCACCTGGGTCATGAGCTGGGCGCACTGCGCGCCCACGTCTTCGTAGTCGCGGTCGAGGGCGTACAGCGCGCCCGCGCGCACCCAGGCGCTGGATTGGCCGATCATCGGAATGCGGTTGCGCAGTGAGAACAGGAGCAGCGAGCGCGCCGTCTCGGGATTGTAGACGACGGGATCGTTCAGGCTCCACAGCACATCGGCCCGGTTGGTGAGCTGCTGCAGTGCGTCCGGCAGCTCGGCCGGGCCGTCGATGTGGATCGCCTGGATGCTCGCCAGCTGCCGGGCCTTCTCCACTCGGCGCCCGCCCTCGGCCGCGTGATAGACGATCCCGATCCGGTGGTGGCCGGGCAGGACGCGCGTCATCCATTCCAGCTCGACCTCGACGGGATACTCGAGATAGACGGCGGTGGCGTTCGCGGCTCCGTCGAGCTCGGCGGGATTCAGGATCATCCCCGCGACGACCGGCAGGTCGGTCACGTGTCTCAGCACGTTGCGAGTCGCCATCGTCCCGAACGTCACGATGACGGCTGGCCGCGGGTCGGCACCGACCGCCGACAGCACATCGGCGATGCGCGTGCTGTCGCCGTGTAAGGCGACGACGACGAACGCGGTGCCGGCGGGGGCCGCGTGGCGCAGGCCGGTCAACGCATCCTGATAGGGCTGCGCGTCCGAGCTGAGGACAACGAGTACGCGCGGCGCGGCCGGAACGGCGTCCCGGCTGTGGGAGGATGGCGTGGCGACCCCGAGCAGCAACGCAAACGCGAGTGGGGACGACCAGGTGGCGCGCATCAGAAGCTCATCTGTAGACCGACTCGCGCCGTGCGCCCGCTCTGCGGCACGGCGTCGATCACCTGATCGCTGCCGCCGGGCTGGCGGTAATTCGCATCGAAGAGGTTGTACGCGGCCCCGAGCAGGCCAACGTGCGGGCCGAGGCGCGCGAGCACGGTGAGATCGGCGACGGTGTTCGCCCCGACCCTCACGCCGTTGGCCGATGATTGCTCCGACGTATAGCGCGCGACGAGGCTGGCGCGGACGCGATCGCCCAGGAGCGGCGCCGAGAAGTGCGCCTGGACCAGATGATTGGGCGCGCTGGGCAGGTCGGTCTCGTCGGCCGGATCGTCGGCGTCCTGCATCGCGTAGCTCATGCCGGCGTTGACGCCGTTAGCGAGGCGCACGTCGGCTTCCAGCTCGGCGCCGATCGAGCGTGCCTCGCCGAGGTTACGGTAGACGAGGAGTGAGTCGGCCGGATCCACGACCTGTCGGACCAGGTCGTGCAGTCGCAGCGTGAACACGGACGCGGTGACGTGCAGCCCCGGCGTGGGGACGCCTTCGAACACGAGCTCGTAGCTCCGCACGACTTCAGGACGCAGGGCGACGGGCGTTTTCATCGAGAGGCCGCCGTCCTGGTAGTCCAGCTCGTAGGCGTTTGGGGCGCGGAAGGCGGCGCCATACAGCAGCTTCAGCGCGGCGAGGTTCCCCACGCGATACACGAGTGAGAGCCGCGGATTGGTCGTGCCGCCGAACGTGTCGTAGTGGTCGTGGCGCACGCCCCCGCTCACGAGCAGGCGCGGCCACACGCGCCATTCATCCTGGGCGAACACGGCCCACACGACGCCATCGCGGTGGCTGCGGAAGACGGCGGTTCCGGAATCGGCGTTGTCGCCACCCTGATCCTGCTTGGTATTCCACACCAGCGCGGTGCCGGCCACGATGTGGTGCCGCTGGCCAATCGCCCGCACGTACTGCGCGTCGTACGACCACCAGTGCGCGTCGGCGAAGTCGGCAAACAGCCCGTCGCTGTAGGGGTAGTGTCCGCGATACACGTAGTCGTTGTAGCCAAGCGTGCTCACGAAGCGCGAGGCGTCGGCGAAGCCGTGGTCGAGGCGGACCATCGCCATCGCCTGTCCGTCGCGCGTCAGGGCGCGCGGGTCGTCGAAGATCGTGCCGAAGGAGCCCGTCGGGATGTGCTTCTGGCGCCAGTTGCGCGCCAGCTCGACCGTCCAGTCGCCCCAATCGAGCCGCGCGAACTGCCGATCGGCCCGTTCTGCGTCCACGCCGACCGCGCGGCCGTCGTTGGTCGCGGGCGCGTCGAACTCCGGGAAATACCAGCTCTGCCCGTCGTTGCGGATCGCGCTACTGGTCAGGAGGATCTCCGCGCCGTTCGAGAGGCGGCGGCCGAACGTCGCGGTGCCGCGGTAGCTCCCCCAACTTCCCACCGAGCTGGTGAGCTCGAGGCCCTCCAGCGACCGGCCGCGGCGGGTCACGATGTTGACGACGGCGAACAATGCGCTCGTGCCGTAGAGCGACGAGCCGGGGCCGCGGATGATCTCGACGCGGTCCACGGTGCGCATGTCGATGAGCCCGCCCTGCCCGATCAGCGCCGACGCGAACACACCGTCGTTGATCGAGTGGCCGTCCACCAGGAACAGCACGCGGCTATTGTAGTCGCCGGGCACGGCGAAGCCGCGCACGCCGAGGTAGGAGTAGTTGCGGTCGTCGTTGACGACGAAGCCGCGGACGTTCTGGAGCGCCTCGGCAAGCGTGCGAAAGCCGTAGCGCCGGATGTCCTCGGCGGTGATGATCGTGATGGAGGACGGCGCTTCGCGCGTGTCCTGCTCGTAGCGGGACGCGCCGCTCACGCGGGTGACGTCCTGAAAGAGCAGCGTCTCGTCCTGGGCCAGCGCGGTACGTGCCGCGGGACCCATGGCCGTCAGGCACACTGCAACTGCGCAGAAACGTGACAGCGTGCGATTTCTGGACACGTGCATGCGGCAATTCCCTCGGTGCGAGGCGATCGTCATGATCGCCGCGCCGAGGACCGCAACGCCCGCGCCGCCGTGCCAAAAACAGATTAAGAATGATTAAGGGGGCTGTGAGAAGGTCGACAACGTCGGAACGAGGGATAGGTTTTCCGCATGCCCACGCCCATGCTCCGCGCCCTCGGCGCCCTGCTCTGCGTTCCCGCATTCCTCGCCGCCCAACGTCCGACGCTCCCCGCCACGGTCACGCAGTACGTCGCGGTCGACACGCCGGTCGTCGCGCTCACGCACGTGCGCGTGATCGACGGCACGGGTGCCGCGCCCAAGGAAGATCAGACGCTCATCATACGCGACGGCAACATCCTCGCGGTCGGGCCCGCGCGCTCGACCAAGGTGCCCGATGGCGCGCAGGTGATGGACCTGACGGGCAAGTCCGTCATTCCCGGGCTCGTGATGATGCACGAGCACCTCTACTACCCAACCGGCCCGGGCGTGTACGGCGCCGATTACGTGAGTTTCTCGCGGCTGTACCTCGCTGGCGGTGTCACGTCGATGCGGACCGGCGGCAACGTCGGTGGCTACGCGGACCTGAACCTTGCCGCGGCGATCAAGGCCGGCACGCAGGTGGGACCGTGGATCGACGCGACCGCGCCCTACGTCAACGGCCCTTCCCCGTTCACGCAGATGTACGCCCTGAAGGACTCGGCCGACGCGCGG
>DATDFB010000024.1:0-23157 GCA_036522835.1 Thermoanaerobaculia bacterium
GCATCGGCAGGCCGCCGTGCTCCGCGACGACGGCGAAGTCGCCGCCGCCGGCGGTGATGATCGAGTCGCCGTAGACGATGTCGTGGCCGTGCACGCGGTCGAACGCGGCGATGAAGGGGATGCGGCGGAGGTCTTCGGCGATCTCGGGCGGAAACATCGCCACCTGCGAGTTCGAGAGGCCCTTCGACGGACGGAGCCAGAGGTCCGAGGTCACGGTCTGGTCGATCCAGATCTCCACCGTCTGGCGGAAGCTGCCGATCATCACGGCCACGGCGACCATCATCCCGGTGGCCAACGCGAGCGCCGCGGTGGCGACGGAGGTGCGGCGCAGCGACGCCGGCATCGACGCCGCGGCGAGTTGCCCGACGATGCCGAAGGCGCGGCGCATCGGCGGGCCGAGAAGACGCGACGCGGCGGTGAGGATGAGCGGCGCGAGGAGCGAGAAGCCGGCCACGGTAAACAGCACGGCGATGTAGCCGCCGACGGCGATGCCGGCGATGGGGGGAATCTGCGTTGCGGCGATTGCGAGCGCGATGTGGAGTGCGCCGGCCATGCCGGCGCTGTGAGAGCGGCGGCGTGGCCGCCGCACTCCAGATAGGAGAAAGCTCGGCCGCACCCGCGCCGCCTCGATCGACGGCTGCACCGCCGAGACGAGCGAGAGAATCGTCCCTACCGCCACCCCCGCCGCGGCGATGCCCGGCGTCAGCACGATCTCTTCGGGCGTCGAGCTGACGTAGAGCGCGTTCACCGTCCGCCCGATCAATCCGAGGATGCCGTACGCGAGCGCCTTTCCGAGCAGGATGCCGAGCGCCGAGCCGGCCAAGCCGAAGACGAGCCCTTCGCCGAGAAACGCCGCGAAGATCTGCCGCGGCGAGGCGCCCAAGGTCTTGAGAACGCCGACGTCTTTGCGCCGCCGCAGGATCGAGATCAGCACCGTGTTGTAGACGAGGAACATGCCGACGAGCAGCGCCACGCCGGCCAGGGCGAAGAGGTTGACGCGGAACGCGCGCAGCATCTTCTCGACGCGCTCGTTGCGGCGCGACGGGCGCTCCAGGCGTGCCCCGGGCGGGAGGGCGCGGCGGATGGCGGCGAGCGCGGCGTCGTCGTCGTGCGGCACGATGAGGTCGATGCGCGAGAGCTTTCCGGCCATGCCGAAGCTCGCCTGCGCCGCGGCGATGTCCATGATGGCGATCGCGCCGTTGAACGCCGTGGCCGGGCCGCGCGGCTCGAGGATGCCGCGCACGATCATCGTCTTCGCGATCCCCTGCACGTCGAGCGTCAGCGGCGCGTTGAGCGTCTTGCCGTACGACGCCGGGAGGACGACCGAGTCGTGCTCGAAAAGCGGTAGGGGCGCACGGCGTGCGCCCGTGTCCGTGACGACGCGCGCGTAGCGGTAGTCGCGGAAGTGGAGATCGCTCAGGAGGTCGACGGCCAGGATACGGATCGGCGTCTGCGCCGGCTCAACCATGCCGTTGACGTCGATCACCGGCGCGAAGCGGACGCCGCGCGCCCACAGCGGCTGCAGCTTCAGGAGCACGTCTTCGTCGAGCATGGCGTCGGCGGCGATCTGCCAGTTCGCGCGGCCGGCCACGGCGTCGACCGACTCCCGGAAGGCGCGCAACGCGCTCTGGTTCGACAGGGCGATGGCCACGACGACGGCCACGCCGACGGCGATGCCGAGGAGCGTCAGCGCGCTGCGCGTTTTCTCGCGCACCAGCGGGCGGAGGACCAGCGCCTTAACCAACATGGCCGTCGGCCACCTGAATCACCGAGTCGCCGTACGCCGCCGCGCGCTCGGAGTGCGTGGCCATGAGGATCGTCGGCCGCTGCGCTTCATGGATCGTGCGGATCAGCTCCAGGATCCGCTCGCCGGTGCGCGAGTCGAGGTTCCCGGTCGGCTCGTCGGCGAGGATGAGCGGCGGGCGGTGGACGATGGCGCGCCCGATGGCCACGCGCTGCATCTCGCCGCCGGAGAGCTCGTTCGGGTAGTGCGCCGCGCGTGGCTCCAGGCCGACCTCGCGCAGCACCGCGCGCGCCCGTCCCTCCGCCTCCGCCCGCCCCACGCCCGCCAGGGACAGCGGGAAGGCCACGTTCTCGACGACGTTCAGCGTGGGGATGAGGTTGAAGAACTGGAAGATGTAGCCGATGGACTTGCGGCGGAGCATCGTCAGCGCGCTCTCGTCGAGCGCCGAGGTCTCGACGTCGCCGAGCCAGATCCGGCCGCGCGTCGGCCGGTCGACCGCACCAATCAGATTCAGCAGCGTCGACTTGCCGGAGCCGGAGACGCCCATGAGGACGGCGAAGGAGCCGGAGGGGATCTCCAGGCTCACGTCGTCGAGGACGTCGACGGGAGCCGACTCCTCGCTGGCCGCGTAGGCGTGTGAGACGTTCTCCAGGCGGATCCGCACCGTGCGCGAGGATACGGCACGTTCGCTGCAAACCTGCGATAGGCTTCACGCGGAGGAGGGACTCTCATGGAAGAAACCACCACCGGCACTCCGGGAACGACCGGCACGGAAGGCGGCGGCGCGGGCGATTCGAGCTCCCGCTTCGGCAAGGCGAAGGACTACGCGCGCGAGAAGGCCGGCGCTGCTTCCGACGCGATGAAGAATCAGTACAACCGCATGCGCGAGCGGGTCGACGACGTCGACTTCGGCGCGATCGCCGACCAGGTGCGGAGCTACGTCCGCTCCAACCCCGGCAAGGCCCTGCTGATCTCCGTCGGCGCCGGCTTCCTGATCGGCCTCCTGCTCCGCCGCAGCAGCAGCGACGAGGACTAGAACGATGGCCACGACACCACGCAACGACGACGATCACGAGCGCTCCGCCGCCGGCATGGACTACGACTCCCCGATCCGCGAGCAGGCTTCGCACCTCGGGTCGACGATCGCGGAGAACGGCCCCGAGGCGCTGTTCGAGGAGATCGAGAAGCTGCTCCCCGATTCGTGGCGCGAGCAGATCACGACGTGGCCGATCGCCGCGATCCTGGTCGGCTTCGGCGTCGGCGTGTTCCTCGGCATGCGCAAAGGCGACGAGATCATCGCCGCCGGCACGTCGATGGTCACGGCCGCGGCCATGGCCAACGTCACCAACGTCATGGAGCGCGCCACCGGGGGAGCCCGCGAGGAATAGGGCGGTACAATGAGCGGAAGATGGAGACGCGGCCACTTCCGCTTCCGCTGGAGATCCCCAACCAAGGCCCCCATCACCTCGACTCGCTCGCGGCGGAGATCCACCGCACCTATTTCTACAGGGTTCCGCCGCTGCGCGTCCGCTGGGGCCACAACATCTCCCGCAAGCGCCGCCGCTCCATCCGCCTAGGCTCGTATAACCACGTCACGCTGGAGATCCGCATCCACCCCGCGCTCAACTCGCCGCGCATCCCGGCCTTCTTCATCCAGTCGGTGATCCACCACGAGTACCTGCACCACATGCTCGGCGCGAACCACAACCGGAAGTTCCACGCCTACGAGCGGCAGTTCCGCTATCACCGCGAATCGAAGGAGTGGCTGCGGCGGAACTTGTTCGCGCTGCTGGGGTTGCGGCGCAAGCGCGCCGCGTCCGCGACGCAGGTGTTGCGGCAGATGGCGCTGTTCTGAGCGCGTTCGCACCGGCGGTGCGCACGGAAAAACCGATTGTGTGCACGGAAAAACCGCCGGTGTGCGCGCGCAAACCGTCGGTGTGCACGGGAAAACCGTCGGTGTGCACGCGAAAACCGTCGGTGTGCACGCGAAAATCGTCGGTGTGCGCGGAAAAACCGTCGGTGTGCGCGGAAAAACCGTCGGTGCGCACGCGCACACCGCCGGTTCGCGCGTGCACACCGCCGGTTCGCGCGTGCACACCGCCGGTTTGCGCGTGCACACCGCCGGTTCGCGCGTGCGCACGGCCGGTTTTTCCGCGCACGCTCAAACGCCCATCGGATACGTCAACCCATACACGACGTTGCCGTGCAGGATATTGAGCACGACGCTCGAGCGCTCCGCCGAATCCGCCAGCGCTTTCGAGACGTCATCGACGGTGCGTACCTGGCCGCCGTTCACCGCGACGAGCCGGTCGCCCGGCTGCACGCCGATGCGGTCGCTGCGCGAGCCGCGCGCAACCTCGGTGATGGTGACGTAGTGCGGCTCGCTCAGCCGGTTCGGCTCCTCGATCTGCAGCCCGGCGATGTCCCAGAGGATGCGCAGGCCGAGGTCGCGCGGCGGCTCCGCGGCGCGCACGGTCACCGCGCGCGTGCCGCCGCCGCGGACGACCGTCAGCGCGATCGACTGCCCCGGATTCGCCGTCGCCGTCAGCGTCGAGAACGACTCGCGCGAGTCCACCGCGTGTCCCTCCACCGCGGTGATGACGTCGCCCTGCTGCAGCCCCGCGGCCGCCGCGGGCGATCCGGCGAAGACGCGCGATACCAGCGCGCCGCTCCTCGCCTGCGCCCCGGTGCGCTTCGCCTCCTCCGGCGTCAGCGTCGACGTCACCGCGCCGATCCAGGCGTTGCGCACCTGGCCGTAGCGGAGGATGTCCTGCACCACCTTCTTGGCCCGGTCGACCGGAATGGCGAAGCCGATGCCCTGCGCGTTGGCGTAGATGGCCGTGTTGATGCCGATGACCTTTCCTTCGATGTTCAGGAGCGGCCCGCCGGAGTTGCCGGGGTTGATCGAGGCGTCGGTCTGGATGAAGTCGGTGAACGTGCGCCCCTGCTCCTTCGACGGCACGGAGCGGCCGAGCGCGGAGACGACGCCGGTGGTCACGCTGCCGCTCAGGCCGAAGGGGTTGCCGACGGCGACGACGGTCTCGCCGATCATGAGATCGCTCGACGTGCCGATCGGCGCGGTGGCGAGGTTCTTTGCGCTCACGCGCAGCACGGCCACGTCGCTGTCGGCATCGACGCCGATGAGCTGCGCCGGGAGCTTCGAGCCGTCGTTGAAGTTGACGCTGATCGCCGAGGCCCCTTCGACGACGTGGTTGTTCGTGATGATGGTGCCGTCGCTCGACCAGACGAAGCCGGAGCCGAGCGACTGCGCGGTGTATTCGCGGTTGCCGAAGATGCCGAAGGGGTCGAAGAACGGGTCGACCTCGCGCCGCCGGATGGTGGCCTCCGCCTGGATGTTGACGACGGCGGGCAGGACGTCGTGCGCGACGACGACGACGGGCGTCCGCCGCGCGGCGCTGACAGACGAGGGGATCGGCGCGCGCTCCTGCCGCGGCTGCCGCACGGTCTGCGACTCGGTGGGGCGGCAGGCGAGGGAGACGAGGAAGAGGAAGATCAGGACTCGGGTGCGCTTCATGGTGCAAATTTATACGCGCGAAAGGCATACTGGATTCCGTTGCGGCTCCGCGTCATCTACAACCCAACCGGCGGCCGTGGCCGCGTGGCGCGGCGCATGCCGGAGGTGCAGGCGCATCTGCGCGCGCTCGGCGCGGCGGTGGAGACGTACGCGACGGCGAGCGCCGACGACCTGGCGCGCGCCGCGGCCGAGGCCTCGCGCGACGGCAGCGTCGACCGCGTGGTGATCTGCGGCGGCGACGGCTCGGTGCACCACGGCGTGCGCGACTTCGACCTCGAGCGCGGCACGTTCGCCATGCTGCCGCTCGGCTCCGGCGACGACTTCGCGAGCGTTTGCAACGTGCCGCGCGACGTGCGGAGAGCGTGCGAGATCGCCGTGCGCGGCGAGATCCGCGAGGTCGACGTGGCGCTGGCCAACGGCATCCGCTACCTCGGCGTGGCCGGCCTCGGCTTCGACTCCGAGGTGAATGAATACGCGAACTCGATCCGCCTGCCGCTCGGATCGTTCGTTTATGTCTACGCGACGCTGCGTTTGCTCCCGCGCTTCCAGCCGCACAACGTGTCGATCGACGGCGCGCCGGCGGCGCCGATCATGTTCGCCGCGGTGGGCAACGCGCGCCAGTACGGCGGCGGCATCCGCATCGCGCCCGAGGCGCGGCTCGACGACGGCCTGCTCGACGCCTGCATCGTTCACCGCACGTCGCGCTTTCAGTTGCTCATGACCATGCCCCGCGCCTACAGCGGCGCGCACACGAAGAGCGAGTTCGTGGAGGTGCGGCGGGCTTCTTCGTTTTTGTTTGAATCCGAGGAGACGCTGAAGGTCTGGGGAGACGGGGAGTACATGACCACGACGCCGGTGCGGTTCGGGGTGGAGGGGCGGCGGTTGCGGGTGGTGGTGGGATGATGGCGCCCCTCACCCGGCCTTCTGTTGGCAAAGTTCCTTCGCCCCGCTTGCGGGGAGAAGGTGGCGCGGAGCGCCGGATGAGGGGCGCCACTCGTCCCTAATCGACCAACTGAATTCCCCCCTCCACCGGCTTCGACACCGCCGTCGCGCTGGCGCCGGCGTCGATGGCGTGGGAGAGGAACAGGTCCGTGTCGGGCCGCCCGTCGGGCGTGAAGCCGATGACCAGGTAGCTCTGCGGCTGCTGAAGGTACTTGTAGGCGTTGCCCCACGGATCCGTCAGCTCGCCGGCGGAGATGTAGAACGGGGCGAGGTCAGTGAGCCGTGACGGCAGGTGCCCGTTCACCGAGCTGTACTCGTCGATCGCGGCGCGGATGTGGGCGATGCGCTGCATCGAGATGGCCTTGCGCGTTTCGGTCACGGCGGACTCGCGCCCGACGGCGCGCAGCGTGTTCAGCGGGTTCTTGAACGACGTCGCGATCGACAGGATGGCCAAGAGCGCCAGCACGGCCACGAGCGGCAGCGGCACGGGCGTCTCCGCAACCTCGGCCTCGTCCACCGGCGTCTGCTCGAGCACCGTCTGCGCCGCGGCGCCGCGCACCTCTTCGATCAGGTCGCGCGTCAGCAGCTCGTACAGCGCCTTGACCGTGTCGAACTCGGCGTACTTGGAGATCTCCACGACGTCGCCGACGGTGAGCGTGCCGTCCACGAGGTCATAGACGTGCTTTTCCTCGGGCGAGATGCGGATCTTGTCGGTCAGCCCCGGCCGGCGCTTGCGCGAGACCGTCGCGCCGTCGTCGAACTGCACTTCGTCCGCTTCATCGGAGACGACGATCTCCTGGTCCGTCAGCTTCTTGCGGAAGACCATGTCGTACGAGCGGATGCGCTTCTCGATGATCGGCCACTCGTCGATCATCCGCGCGCCTTCCATCAGGATCGATTCGGCGGTGATCGGCACGACGTTGTCGCGGTCGTACTCGATCGTCGTCTCCTGCGAGAAGTGGTAGTCGCCGTCCTTCCAGCGGAAGAGGCGGTAGACGATCTGCAGGATCTGCAGCTGGATGGCCTGCTTCAAGGCGTCCGCGGAGATGATCCCGTAGTGCGTCAGCACGAAGCCGAGGCGCTGCAGCGTCTCCTTCTGGATGGCCAGCGCGCCCGCGAGCTGGTCCTGCGTCAGGAGGCCGCTCTTGATCAACACGCTGCCGAGGCGGTTCTCGAGGCGGTGGCTCAGCGAGTCGGCCCCGACGACCTTGCCGTCGAGGAACGTCACCGTCACCGTGTCGTCTTTCGAGCGCAGCGTGAGCACGCCGGTCTTCCGCTGCAGCCCGATGAGCTGGAAGATGTCGGCGAGGCTGAAGTCTTTCAGCGTTCCTTCGAGTGCCATCTCACGCGGTCACTTTCCGCCGGAGCACCGGCGGGGTCATGAAGATCCAGATGATGATCGCCAGCACGATGGCCACGACGCGCACGACGAGCTGCGCCGTGCTTCCCGGCACCAGCACCGGCGCGAGGCGCCCCATCAGCACCGCCAGCGCCACGAAGAAGATGAAGAGAAACACGCCGACGACGCCGGCGAACGTCCGCCCTTCGAGCAGTTGTCCGGAGCCCGGCACGAACGCGCCGAAGAGCTTGTTCCGCCGCAGCGTGCCGCTCTGGAAGTCGACGACCTGGTCGAGCTTCTCGCGCTTCGTGGCCAGCGAGACACCGTCGCGCTTCAGATAGATGTGGATGCACTGCGTGCAATACGTGGCGCTCTCGCGCGCCGACTTGCAGCGGTGGCAGAACGTCCGCCCGCACTTGATGCACGCGCCGGCGAAGCCCGCGCGGCGGCGCTTCCAGAAGAGCAGCGGCGCGGCGATGAGCGCGACGAGGCAGCCGAGCGTCACCGGGTTCTTGGCGCTGGCGATGGGATCGAAGAAGGCGTAGTTCCCGAAGAGGGACCGCGCCGCGCCGCGCCGGGCGATGGCCTCCGACTCGTTCCAGGCCGCGGAGATCGAGGGGCGGTACATCACCACCTTCTGCGGGGGCGGGTTCGACGACAGCTTGTCGATGTAGGCCTTGTCGGCGCGCTTGGCCTGGTCGAGCATGCGCGCCTGCTCCTCGAAGCGGAAGGCCTCGCCGCTGGCGACGGAGTGGTTGTAGTAGGCGATGGCAAGGTTTTGATCGAGCGCCTCGGCGCGCTGATACTCGCTGATCGCCGCCGGCACGTCGTTGTCCATGAAGTGCAGGTTGCCGATGTTGACGTGCGCGCCGGCGCTGTCGCGCAGCTCCAGCGAGCGGCGGTAGCTGTTCGCGGCCGCCTGCTCGTTCCCTTCCATGAGCTGGAGATTGCCGAGGAGGAGATGGAGCAGCGGGCGGTCGGGGACGACGTTGACGAGCTCCTGCAGGCGGCGCAGGGCGTCGGGGTGATAGCTGCGCTCCTCGCTCGAGATGGCGGCGACGAGGACGGGGCTCTCCACGCCGGCGACGCGGTTGGCGACGAGGTCGAGCACGACCGGCGCGGCGGCGACGAGGATTGCCAGGACGATCGTCAGCGTCCGCTCCGCCGCGTTGGCGTAGCCGAAGAAGATGATCAGCCAGTAGACGAGGAGCCACGCCGGGCCGAGCCAGAGGAAGATCGGCAGGAAGAGCAGCGCCACGGCCAGCACGGTCACGGAGCCGCCGGTGATGCGCGCGCCGAGGATCTCGCGGAAGTCGTGCGCGGCGGCGCGGCCATGGCGGATGAAGAGGGCGATGGCGAAGATGGCCGCGGTGACGAAGAGCGCCAGCAGCGCGACGAGAAAGAAGTCGCTGCGGCTGACGAGGCGCGAGCGGTAGTCTTTGAAGACGTTGACGAAGCCGCGCGCGGCCTTGCGCAGCGCGGTCATCCAGTCCTTCGCCGCGGCGGCGGCATCGGCTTTGGTGAAGGCGACGCTGGGCGAATTCGGATCGAGCTGGTCGGCCGCCTTGTTCCCCCAGTCGGCCGCGGCCTGGTTCTTCTGCGCCGCGGCCTGGCGCGCGTACGCGGCGGCGGCGGAGGCGTAGAGCGGGAAGACGCGGATGCCGTTGGTCTTGCCGAGGTCGATCAGCTCCGTGGTCTTCTTCGCCGCGCCGGCGGCGTCGCCGGCGTCGACCGCGCCGGCCGCCTGCGGCCAGACGTCGCGCGGGGCGATCTGCTCCGCCGAGACTGCGAGCGGCGCCACGCACACCCACGCGAGCAGGACCCTGGCGGCGACTTTCATTTAGATGCTTTTCGTTCGTTGGACGAAGGCGAGCTTCAATTCTCCCAGATGCGTGGAGAGGAAGTCATCCTCGTCGGCGGTGAGGTTGCCGTTCGTTTTCTCCTTGAGCATGGTCAGGATCTCGATCATCTGCCGCGCCGCGGTCGTGTCGATCTGCGGCTTCGGCTGATACGGGTTCCGCAGCATGCCCAGCGACATGTAGGCCTGCGCGATCAGCGGCTCGACGAAGTCGGTGAACGCCGTGCCGGGGTTCTGGGCCTTGTCGGCGATGGTCCGGCGGCGCTCCTCGCGCGGCGGCTCCTTCTTCTCGGCTTTCTTCTCCGCGGGCTTTTCGGCGGGCGGCTCCGCCGGCTTCGCCGCCATCGGATCGGCGGCCGGCTTGATCTCGTCCCGGAATTCCTCCCGCAGGTCTCCCTCGGGCGTGAATATGCGCTTGTCGGTGACCTTCAGCTCTTTCGGTTTGTCGTTTTTCGTCATCTTTACGAGAGTTTTAGCGCCTTGGCGAGAAAGGCGTCAATGCGCTTCCAGGCGTCCTCGGCGGCGGCTTTGTTGTAGCCGCCGGTGTTGTTCGGGTTCATGAAGGCGTGGCCGCAGCCGGGATAGATCTTGATGTCGGAGCTCTTCCCGGCGGCCTTCAGCGCCTTCTCGAAGGCCTCGACGTCCTTCGGCGGGATGCCTTGGTCTTTCTCGCCGAAGTTGCCGAGGAGCGGGGACGACAGCGGCTTGACTGACGCGGGGTCGGCCATGAGGTGGCCGTAGTTGACGACGGTGGCGGCGATCTTCGGCTCGGACAGCGCCAGGTCGAGCGAGAAGCCGCCGCCCATGCACCAGCCGATGACGCCGATGCGGCTGGCGTCGACGTCCTTCCGCGTCGCCAGGTACTTGAAGGCGTTCTTGAGATCGGCCATGGCCCGGTCGTGCGGCAGCCCGCGCGAGAGCTCGTGGGCCTCGTTCATGTCCTTGGCGACTTTGCCGCGGTAGAGGTCGGGCGCGAGCGCGACGTAGCCCTTCGCGGCGAAGCGGTCGGCCTGCTCCTTGACCCAGTCGTTGAGCCCCCACCACTCCTGAATGACGATGACGGCGGGGTGGTTGCCGTGCGAGGCGGGAAGCGAGAGGTAGCCGCTGGCTTCGCCGCCGAGGGAGGCGTAGTGAACCGATTCCTTCCGCTCGTGGGCGAGGGCGGCGGTGGCGATGAAGAGAGAGAGGAAGAGAACAGAAATGCGCCGCATTCGTGTGTCTCCTTGTTCCGTGGGAGCGAAACGATACACGATGTGACGCGAATGCGCATTTTCCAGATCCTGGAGTTCAACCAGTTCGACACCGGCTCGGTGCACCAGATGTTTCAAGCGGCTGGAGGCCTGCGCGAGCGCGGGCACGAGGTGACGATCGTGAGCCGGCCGGGGCGGGCCATGGCGGAGCGGGCGGCGGGAGCGGGGATCGCGTTCGTGCCGATGCCGCTGCGCAACGAGTTCGACGTCTTCAGTCTCGCGAAGATGATCCGGCTCTTCCGGCGCGAGCGGCCGGACGTCGTGCACGTGCACAAAGGCGTCGCGCACTCGCTGGCGCTGGCGGCGGCGTACGCGGCGCCGGTCGGGGCGCTGATCGTGAACCGCGGCGTGTCGTTTCCGCTCGACCGCTGGAACGGCGCGAAGTTCCGCGCGCGGCGCGTCGACCGCGTGGTGACGGTGTGCGAGGCGATCAAGGAGGTGATCGTCGACAGCGGGCGTTTGCCGCCGTCGAAGGTGCAGGTCGTCTATGCGGGGACGGACACAAACGTGTTCGATCCCGACACGGTCGACGGCGGCGCGTTTCGCGCCGAGAAGGGGCTCGACGGCTTTGTGGCGATGCAGGTGGGCGTGCGCGACTGGAAGGGGTGGATGGAGCTGATCGACGCGGCCATGCCGCATCCGGGCGTGCGCGTGGCGCTCGTCGGCTGCCGCAACGAGCGCGAGCGCGCCGAGGTGACGGCGTTCGTGCGCGGCCGCGGCGCCGAGGGGCGGGTGACGCTGGTGGAGGTGCGCGCCGACATGCCGAACGTGCTCGCCGCGGCGGATCTCGTGGTCGACGCGTCGTGGGCCGGCACCGGGATCACCGGGACGATCCGCGAGGCGATGGCGATGCGGAAGCCGGTGATCGCCACCGACTGCGGCGGCAACCGCGAGCTGGTGTCGTCGCCGGAGGTGGGGTGGCTGATCCCGCCGCGCGACGTCGGCGCGTTGCGCAGCGCGATCGGCGAGGTGATCGCGCAGCCCGCGCGCGCGGCGGCGGTGGCGCGGAACGCAAGAGAGCACGTGATCCGCGGGTTCTCGAAGGAGCTGCGGATCACGCGCTTGGAGGGGTTGTACGAGGAGGCGCTACGGCGGTGAATTCAAATCGATCATCGCCCCGTTCTCCGGCGTCACCGTCAGCGTCTCGTACTTCCACTGCCCACCCTCGAGCGTGGCCACGGCGTGCACCTTCGCCTTCCCCTTCGGACCGGAGATGGGGAAGTTGATCGAGGCGTTGCCGCCGTCGGTGTCGACTTTGACGTTGCCGGTAACGAGGAAGCCCGCCTCGATCGGCTCGCCTAGGGCGGCAATGACGCGCGGGTCGCTCTGCGCGCGGTGCAGCGCGCCCTTGTAGACCTCGCTGCGCTTGATCGCGCCGAAGACGACGAAGACGAGCACGGCGCAGAACGCGGCGAAGAGCGCGATCAAAACGCCGCATCCGACGAGGAACCACTTCAGACATCCGCTGCTTTTCTGCGGCGGAGCCGGAGGAGGCGTGGCGGCGGGCACCGGAGGAGCGGTCGGTGTGGTCGTCATGGCGCCATCGTACTCTCGTGCCGCTCGCAAAGCGCCGCCACGTGCTCGGCGACGCTGGCCGTCAACCCCTCGGCGTCGTAGCCGCCTTCGAGCAGCGACAGCACGCGCCCCTCGCACCAGCGCTCCGCCGCCTCCACCACGCGCCGCGTGATCTCGCCGTACGCTTCTTCGCTCACGCGCATCCCGCCCAAGGGATCGCGGCGGTGGGCGTCGAAGCCGGAGGAGAGGAGGATGGCGTGCGGCTGATAGAGCTCGATGGCGCGCACGATCGTCTCTTCGACATGATCGAGGTAGACCGCGTCGCCCGACTCTTCGTCGAGCGGGATGTTCAACGTGTAGCCGCGCCCGCGGCCCGTGCCGATCTCCTTCGCCGCCCCGGTGCCGGGATAGAAGGGATAGCGGTGCATCGATGCGTAGAAGACGTCGTCGCGCGCCTCGAAGAGGTGCTGCGTGCCGTTGCCGTGATGCACGTCGAAGTCGAAGATGAAGACACGCTCGATGCCGGGCTGCTCGCGCAGCCACTCCGCGGTGCAGGCGATGGTGTTGAAAAAGCAGAAGCCCATGGCCTCGACGCGCTCGGCGTGGTGGCCGGGCGGGCGGGCCACGACGAAGGCGCGCTCGCTCTTCCCCAGCATGTCGGCCGCCGCGGTGAGCGTGGTCCCCACCGCCGCCCGCGCCGCGGCAAAGCTGTCGGCGGAGATTGGATTGTCGAGCGAGTGGAAGAAGCGCATCCCCATCCGGCAGGCCTCGGCCACTTCGCGCTCGTACCGCGGCGCGTGCGTCTTCTCGATGATGCGGCTCGTGTCGGCGTGTAGGGCGGGGTCCTTGACGACGGACGCGCCGAGGCCCGCGCGCTCGACACCGCGCAGCGCCCAGTCGATGCGGGAGGCCGACTCGGGGTGGCCTTCGCCGGTGTCGTGGCGGTAGAAGACGGGATGGGTGTAGATCTTCATGTGGAGTGCGCCGGCCATGCCGGCGCTGTCAGAGCGGCGGCATGGCCGCCGCACTCCAGATTACACTTCGCGTCCTTGCGAAGAGCTCTACAGATCGTTTCGATCGCTCTCCTGACCATTCTCTTATTGGCCATCTTCCTCTGGAACAGCAATCTCGCCGACGTCTGGCGGATCCTGAAATCGACGTCGCTCCTCTGGTTCGCGGTCGGTCTCCTCACCAACTTCACGGCGCTCATTTTCCGCACGTTCCGCTGGCGCGTGCTCCTCGACCGCGAGCATCCGCCGCCGTTCTATCCGGCGTTCTTCGCCAACACGACAGGGTACATGCTCTCGACGGTGCTGCCGATCCGCGCCGGCGACGTGGCCCGCCCCGCGCTCCTCTCCCGCCGCACCAACGTCCGCTTCGCCGTGGCCCTCGGCACGGTGCTGACCGAGCGCATCGTCGACCTCGTGGCCATCATCCTCGTCTACGACTACTACTGCTTCAAACACTGGAACGACTTCGTCGTCGGGCGCGCCGTGGTGCAGGACGGCGCCATTGGCGCGAGCGTGGTGCTGCTGGCGCTCGTCTTCCTCACCACCGGCATCTTCTTCTTCCGCAACCACGTACGGCGGCTCCACGCGTGGATCGGCAAGGCCGTGCCGCGCCGCTTCCACGATGCGTGGATGAACTTCTTCGACTCCTTCGCGCGCTCGCTCGACATCGCCCGGCACCCGGGCGCGCTGCTCAAAGTCCTCGCCTGCACCGCCGCGATCTGGTTCTGCCTCACGTCGCAGTTCTGGTGGGTGATGATCGCCGCGCACCGCCCGCTCGACTTCGACACGAGCTTCTTCATCTGCGGCGTGACGACGATCGGCCTGGCCATCCCGACGCCCGGCGGCGTCGGCGGATTCCACAAGATCTGCCAGTACGTGCTGACCACGTTTTATCGATTCGACATCGACAGCAGCGTGGCCGTGACGGTGCTCTTGCACATCGTCGGCACGCTTCCCGTCGTCGTCACCGGCCTCGCGCTCTTTTTTCGCGAAGGGTTGAATTGGAGGGAGCTGAAGAAGCAGACCACCGATCCGGCCACGGAAAACTAGAACGCAGAATGCGAATGCAGAATCGAGAAAACGAGAGCTCGTAGCGTAGGACGCTTCCGTTTCTTCATTCTGCATTCGCACTCTGCGTTCGAACTTTCTGTGGCCAAATGCGTTGATCCGCGTCGTTCGTGATATACGGCGCCGCATGCGGTGCCCGTATTGCGGAGGCCTCGAGGACCGCGTCGTCGACTCGCGGGAGAGCCGCGAGCGCGACGTGATTCGCCGGCGGCGCCAGTGCGCCCACTGCGAGCGGCGCTTCACCAGCTACGAGCGCGTGGAGCGGATGGCGTTCCAGATCGTCAAGCGCGACCAGCGCCGCGAAGAGTACGACCGTATCAAGTTGATGCGAGGATTGCAGGTGGCCTGCCGCAAGCGCCCGGTGTCGCAGGCGGAGTTGGAACGAGTCGCCGACGCCATCGAAGCGGCGATGGTCGACTCGGGGGAGCGCGAGCTCTCCAGCCAGCGCATCGGGCAGATGGTGATGGAGCGCCTGCGCGCGCTCGATCCCGTCGCCTACGTGCGCTTCGCTTCCGTTTATCGACGATTCGAGGACGTGGATGCTTTCGTCAAAGAGCTCCACCAACTGAAATGAAGCGGGAACAGCCATTGCAGCCGTTCCCGACGAGGCCGACATGACCGACGCGAACGAAACCGCGAAAGAAGAAGCAATCAAAATCCCCGATGTCCTGCCGGTGCTGCCGCTCAAGGACCTGGTGATTTTCCCATTCATCATCGTGCCGCTCTCGGTGTCGCGGGAGAAATCGATCAACGCCGTCGACCAGGCCCTCGCCGAGAACCGCGTGATCATGCTGACCGCGCAGCGCGACTTCCAAACCGAGGATCCGGGCGAGGACGAGCTCTATCGCGTCGGCACGGTGGCCATCATCATGCGCATGCTCAAGCTCCCGGACGGGCGCATCCGCATCCTCGTGCAGGGGCTGTCGCGCGCGCGCATCGACTATTTCATCCAGACCGCGCCGTTCTTTAAGGCCAAGATCACCCGCATCGAGGAGCCGGTGCCGAAGGAGCGCGGCCTGGAGACCGAGGCGCTGATCCGCGCCGTGAAACAGAACCTCGACCGCGCCGTCAGCCTCGGCAAGAACATCTCGCCCGAGGTCATGGTCATCGCCGCCAACCTCGACGACCCGGCACGCCTCACGGATCTTGCCGCGTCGAACCTCGACCTCAAGCTCGAGGAAGCGCAGCAGATCCTCGAGACCATCGATCCGGTCGAGCGCTTGAAGCGTGTCAACGAGCTCCTCACCCGCGAGATCAACCTCCTGACCATGCAGCAGGAGATCTCCTCGGCCGCGCAGGGCGAGATGAACAAGTCGCAGCGCGAGTACTTCCTCCGCCAGCAGCTCAAGGCCATTCAGTCGGAGCTCGGCGAAGGGGAGGAAGTGCAGGAAGAGATCGAGAACTACCGGAAGAAGATCGAAGAGAAGGCCATCCCGCAGGAGGCGCGCGAGGAGGTCGAGAAGCAGATCAAGCGCCTGGAGCGCTCGCATCCCGACTCGGCGGAGACGTCGATCATCCGCACGTACCTCGACTGGATGACCGGCCTGCCGTGGCAGGTGATGTCGCAGGACAACCACGACCTCCAGCGCGCCCGCGGCGTGCTCGACGAAGACCACTACGACCTCGAGAAGATCAAGGAGCGCATCCTCGAATACCTGGCGGTCCGCAAGCTGAAGGGCGCCAAGATGAAGGGCCCGATCCTCTGCTTCGTCGGCCCTCCGGGCGTCGGCAAGACGTCGCTCGGCCGCTCGATCGCCCGCGCGCTCGACCGCAAGTTCGTGCGCATCTCGCTCGGCGGCGTGCGCGACGAGGCGGAGATCCGCGGCCATCGCCGCACGTACGTCGGCGCGCTCCCCGGCCGCATCATCCAGGGGATCAACCAGGCGCAGACGTCGAATCCCGTGTTCATGCTCGACGAGGTCGACAAGATCGGCGCGGACTACCGCGGCGATCCCTCATCGGCATTGCTCGAAGTGCTCGACCCGGAGCAGAACTTCTCCTTCCGCGACCATTACCTCGGCGTGCCGTACGACCTGTCGAACGTGATGTTCATCGTCACGGCGAACGTGCTCGACACGATCCAGCCGGCGTTCCTCGACCGCATGGAGGTCATCCGCCTCTCCGGCTACACGGACGAGGAGAAGCTGATGATCGCCAAGCAGCACATCATCCCCAAGCAGATGGAGGAGAACGGCATCACCGGCGTCTCGGTGACGTGGACGGACTCGGGGATCACGAAGGTGATCACCGGCTACACGAAGGAAGCGGGCCTCCGCAACATGGAGCGCGAGATCGGCACGATCTGCCGCAAGATCGCGGTGCAGGTGGCGGAAGGGAAGACGCAGGAGGCCTACCGCATTACCGACAACAACGTCGACAAGTTCCTGGGGCCGATGAAGCACTTCGCCGAGGAGCTGCTGGAGCGCGATCAGGTGGGCGTGGCGACGGGGCTGGCCTGGACGGCGGTCGGCGGCGACATTCTCTTCATCGAGGCGACGGCGGTGCGCGGCAAAGGCAAGCTGCAACTGACCGGACAGCTCGGCGAGGTGATGAAGGAGTCGGCGCAGGCGGCGCTGACGTACGCCCGCGCGCACGCGGACGAGCAGGGCATCCCGTCCGATTACTTCGACACGCACGACATTCACATTCACGTCCCCGCCGGCGCGATCCCGAAGGACGGCCCCTCGGCCGGCATCACCATCACCTGCGCGATCATCTCGGTGCTGACGGGCCGCCCGGTGCGCCGCAACGTGGCCATGACCGGCGAGGTGACGCTGCGCGGCGACGTGCTGCCGATCGGCGGCGTGAAGGAGAAGGTGCTGGCGGCGCGCGCGGCGAAGATCAATACGGTGATCCTGCCGAAGCTGAACGAGCGCGATTTGGTGGACGTGCCGGAGCCGATCAAGCGCGACATGCAGTTCCACTTCGTCGAGCATGTCGAGGATGTGCTGCGCATCGCTCTCCTCGACAGCAGCGCGGCGGAGCAGAAGACGACGGAGCGCGCCGGACGGGAGTCGAAGCCGCTGCCGGAACCGGAGCCGGCGCCCGTACACTAACGCAGTGATCGCGGCGCTGCTCTTGGCCACCCTGGCGGCGACTACCACCGCGCCGATGTCGTGCGCCGTGCGAGGTCGACCTGCGGCTGGTTCGGTAGGGGCGCACGGCGTGCGCCCGATTTGCCGGGGGCGCACGCCGTGCGCCCCTACCGGTTACGCGCTGAGCCGCGCGATTGCTTTTTGCGCCCGCGGTAGCAGCGCCGCGCCGAGCGCGACCTTGATGATGTCGGCGATCAGGAACGGCGCGATGCCCATGGCGAAGGCAGCCTTCGTCCCCGACAGCGCGGCCAGCCACGACCAGCCGCCCACGTAGATTATGGCGAGCGCGGCGAGCATG
Source organism: Thermoanaerobaculia bacterium (assembly GCA_036522835.1). Classification (GTDB taxonomy): domain Bacteria; phylum Acidobacteriota; class Thermoanaerobaculia; order Gp7-AA8; family Gp7-AA8; genus DATDFB01. The sequence continues at coordinate 17,655 of DATDFB010000024.1, forward strand.
CCGGCGATGGCGCGAAGCACGGTGGAGCCGAAGCCGCGCTCCGAGACCCAGCCGGCCACGAACGCGGCGAAGGGGTAGGACAGCAGGTAGCCCGCGGTCGCGCCGGCGGTGAGCCAGAAGATGCCGCCGTGGCTTTGGGCGAAGACGGGAAGGCCGCCGGCGCCTTCCATGAGGTACAGCGCGGAGGCGGCGGCGCCGCGCCACGATCCCAAGACCACGCCGACGAGGAGCACGGCCAGCGGCTGCATGGTCAGCGGCACGGGCGAGCCGGGGATCGGCACGGCGATCTGCGCGGCGATGGCGATGACGACGCTCGCGCCGGCGATGAGCAGCATGTTCAGCGCGGCGCGGCCGCGGATCCGGTCACTGAGGATCGAGGGAATCGTGGCGTTGGCGTTGGTCATGGTCGCTGTCACCCATCACGAGAATTGCCGGCAGCAGCGTGATCGCGGCGAGTCCGCTCAAGCCGATGCCGAAAAACGAAGCATAGCCGATCGATCGCAGCCCCGGGTAATGCGAAAAGGCGAACGAGCCGTAGCCGACGATCGCCGTCAGCACGGCCATGAGAATCGCTTTGCCTGTCTCATGCGCGGCGCTTGGGAAGATGGCCGGATCCTCGCGGTAGCGTTGCAGCATGTAGATCGCGTAGTCGGTGGCCACGCCGACGATCATCAGCCCGACGAAGATGTTCATGAAGTTGAACTGCAGTCCCATCAGCGCCATGAGGCCCAGCATCCCCACCGCGCCGGCGACGAAGGGGACGAACGTCAAGGCCGTCATTTTCAACGTGCGGAAGCTGAGGAACATCAAAACGGCCACGGCGATGAAGCCGATGAGCGTGGCCCGCCGCGCGTCGGCCATGACGATGCGGCGCAGCGTGCTGCTGACGAGATTGACGCCGGTGAGGATGTCGCCGGGATGCCGGTCCGGCACGGCCAGGAGATTCGGCGGCACCTCGCGCGGCCAGCGCCCGCCGGTCGGGTAGACGTAGATCACCGACATCCATCCGCTACCAACCGGCTTGACGAAGCGCGTGGCAAGCTTCGTCAGGTCGCTGTTGCCGAGGTTCGCGAGCGTGACCGGCTCGGCCGGTTGCAGCGATTGCGTGAAGAGCTCGAGATAGCTGTCGTACGCCTCGGGGCGGAATCCGTTCGCCACGAGCGCTTCCTTGAACGTCTTCGTGATGCGCGCGGCGTCGAAGCGGTCGTTCGCGCCGCGGCGCAGCTCGGCGATGACCTGCGCCTGCTGCCGCGGCGGCGGGAGGAACGTCGAGAGCGACTGGATCGAGGCGATGGTGTGGTCGCGCACGAGCGCCTCCAGGTCGGCGGTCGCCGCGCTCGACCGCGCCATCACGTCGTCGAGCGACTTCCCTTCGCAAACGTACATCATGAAGTCGAACGACTGCCCGAACTTCGAGGTGATGTACGCCTGCGTCTTCACGCCGGCGTTGTTGCCGGCGCGCAGGTCCTGGATATTGTCGCTGAACTTGATCTGCGTCGAGAGCGCGCCGCAGACGATGATGAAGACGACCCAGACGAGGAGCGTCACGCGCGGCCGGCGGATGGAGATGTCGATCAGATGCCCGGCGCCGAACGAATGCAGGTAAAGCTTCGGCGCGCGCTTCCGCTCGTCGCGCTCGCTGAAGACGATGAGCGCCGGCAGGAGGAAGACGACGCAGAGGAGGAAGAGCAGGATGCCGGTGCCGGTCAGGAAGCCGAGCTGCGTCATGCCGCGGAAATCCGTCGCCAGGAAGGCGAAGAACGTCCCGGCGGTGGTGATCGCGGCGAGCACGACGCCGGCGAGCGTCGAGTGCATCATCGTCTTGATCGACGCCGGCATCGTCGCGCCGCGGTTGCGCTCGTCGACGTAGCGGCCGTAGAGGACGGTGATGAAGTCGATGCCGAGGCCGGCCAGGAGCGCCGCGAATCCGGCGCTGGCCTGCGAGAGGACGCCGTAGACCGCGCCGGCGGTGCCGAACGTCAGCGCCAGGCCCATGGCCAGCGGCGCACCGGCGTAGACGACCGAGGCGGCGCGGCGGAAGGCGTAGATGAAGAGCGCCAGCACGCCGAAGAACGAGCCGACGACGTTGATGATGACGTCCTCGCGAATGAGGTCGGCGTCGGAGGTGGCGATGGTGTAGCCGCCGGTGTGCTCGATCTTCGGCAGCGGCGTCTGCGGCGGCGCGTTTTTCTGGAAGTCGGCCAGCGCGCGCGCCTCCATCAGCGCGCTGTCGGTGAGGAGCGCTTTCGCGAATGGCACATCCTGCGCAGGCCGCTTCGGCTTGGCGAGAATGAGGAGCACGCTGTGATCGGCAGACAGGTAGTAGCCGCTCGACGTATCGAGGTGCATGCCGCCGCTGGCGGCCTGGAACTTCCGCAGGAAGATCGGCGCGAAGTTGAAGGGGTCGTACTGCACGACCTGCTTGAGCGCCATCGACTGCGGCGTCTCCAGGAGGGCGCGGTTGCGCGCCACCGACTCGCGGATGCCTTCGTCGGAGAGCTTCGCCGCGGCTTCTTCGAGCTCCGCCGGCGTGAGCAGCAGCAGCGCCCGCGGCAGGATGGTCTGCACGAAGTCGAGCGGGTTCGGGACTTTGTAGGTGACGTCCTCGATGCGCGGGTCTTTGCGGTAGCCGTCGGCGATGGCGTCGATGAGGGCGTCGTAGTCGTGCACGTCCCGGCCCGGCGGGAGCTCGATGGCGACGATGTGGTAGTCGATCGTCCCCATGTCGCGCAGGACCTTGCGGAATTCGTTGACCTGCCGGTTTTTCTGGGGGATGAGGTTGAGGAGGTCGGGATCGAAGCGGAGGCGCGACGCCGCGGCAACGGCGATGATGGCCACGATGACGGAGGCGGCGATAATGCGGCCGCTGCGGCGGAGACAAAAGCGGGCCAGCGCGTCGAGGAGCTTGTCCGTCAAAGGGAGGCGAGTTAAAGCATGCGCACGAGGTGGAGTCAAGGATTGATCGCGCTTCTGCTGCTCGCGCTCGCCTGCGACCGCGCGGAGCCGCTGACGGAGGCGAAGGCGCGCGAGGTGCTGGAGCGCTTCACGGTGCAGAAGGTGCCGGTTTACGCCGAGGTGCCGCAGCGGGTGTGGTGGAGCGCGAAGGCGCCGAAGGACGACTTCGACGAGAAGTCGCTGCGCACGTTCGACAATCTGGTTCGCGCCGGTCTGATCACGACCAAGCCGTTCTCGACGCCGGACGGCAAGACGGGCGTGGTGGCCGAGGTGACGCAGAAAGGCTTTCCGATTCTCGGCACGGCGCCGAGCGCGCGCGGCCCGTGCTTCCGCGCCACGATCTGCTTCAAGTTCACCGACGGCATGCGCAACTTCCAGCGCCACCCGACCGATCCGACGATCGGCCACGCGGAGCTGGTCTGGCACTACGACGAGCCGACGTGGCTCTATCCGCTGATGGAGACGAAGATCAACAAGCCGCTGAAGAAGGAGTTCGCGTCGCTGGTGGCGTTCTATTACAAGGACCACGCGTGGCACTTCGACGTGACGGTGTCGAAGACGGAGGTTGAGGCGAAGTGAAGTTGGGAAGCTTGCGCCCCTCACCCGCTCTTCGCTTCGCTCAGAGCACCCTCTCCCCGCAGGCGGGGAGAGGGACAGGCGCGAAGCGCCAGGGTGAGGGGCGCACGCTTCACGTACGCTTTATTCGTCGCAGTCCCGTCGCGGTAGCGATGATCGCCTCGGTCGCCTCCTTCGGGAAGAAGCCGGTGTCGACGACGCCGGCGTTGTCTCGGATCCATGCGACGACGTCGGCGATGTCGCGGTCGTCCGGCACGCAGACATCGAGGATGAGGTGCCCCTCGTCGGTCACGCGCGGCGCGCCGTCGCGCATGCGCAGGACGGGGCTTAGCTCCGCGAATCGCTGCTCCAGTACGTCCTTCGCGAACGGTGTGACTTCGACGGGGAGTTTCTGACCAGCGAACGTCGTCACGACTTTCGTCTCGTCGGCGATGACGATGAAGCGCGCCGCGGCCTGCTCGACGATTTTTTCGCGCAGCAGCGCGCCGCCGCCGCCCTTGATCAGCCGCAGCTTTTCGTCGAGAGCGTCGGCGCCGTCGACGGCGAGGTCGAGCGGCGCGAGCTCGGCGAGCTCGAACGTTTTGATGCCGAGCGAGCTCGCCAGCTTCTCCGTGTTCTCCGAGGTGCAGGTGCAACGGACGTTGCGTCCTGCGAGTAGCTTCACGAACTCCGCCGCGGTCGAGCCGGTGCCGAGGCCGAGGCGCATGCCGTCGCGCACTTCGGCGAGCGCCGCGCGCGCCGCCTCGATCTTCATCGCCGTCTGATCCATCAATATCCACCTGCCGCACCGCCGTGCCGCGGGTCGGCCACGGCGAAGATTCTCTCCCCGTACACGCCGACGGCGGAAACGTTGCCGATCGACTCGGTGGCGCGCACGCCGTGGCCCATGGCGAGCAGCGCGTCAACGATCGGCTTCGGCGCGCGCGTGCGCTCGTACAACAAATCCTCGACGCTGGCGTCCTGATGGAAGCGCGGCGCGGCGATGGCGTCGGCGAGCGGCTGCGTGAAGACGATGCTGCGGAGGATGATCTGCAGCATCGTCGTCGGGATCGTCGCGCCGCCGGAAGTGCCTTCGATGAGGAGCGGGATGCCGTCGCGGAGGACGATGGCGGGCGAGAGCGACGAGGCCGGCCGCCGCGACGGGCCGACGCTGTTCGCGGTCGTGCCGGTGAAGTCGTGCAGGGCGTCGTTGAGCGCAAAGCCTAGGCCGGGGACGACGAAGCCGCCGCCGAAGTCGTCGTCGAGAGTGAGCGTGACGGAGGCGGCGTTGCCGTGCTCGTCGTAAATCGAGTAGTGCGCGGTGTGCGCGGTCTCCGTCGCCGCCGCAGGCTCGGCGAGCGTGACGGTCGGCGTGACGCGATTCGGGTTGATGGTGGCGCGCCACTGCTTGGCCCGTTCCTCCGACAGCAGCTCGCGCCACGGCAGCCGCCCCTGATCGGGATCGCCGAGGTAGCGGTCGCGGTCGATGGCCGCGCGGCGCTCCGCCTCGGCGAGGTAATGAAAGGTCTTCGCACTCGGATCGAGCGGGAACCCCGCCAGGATGTTCATGGCCTCGGCGATGACGAATGCGCCGGTCGACGGCGGCGGCGGCATGCAGATGTCGTGTTTGCGGAAGGCGATGCGGATCGGCGCGCGCCACTCGGCCGAGTACTCGCGGAGGTCGCGGTCGACGAAGATGCCGCCGCCGGCGCGCACGGTGTCGACGAGGCGGCGGGCCAGTTCGCCGTCGTAGAAGTCGTGCGCGCCGCGTTCGCCGAGGCGGTCGAGCGTGGCGGCGAGATCGAGCTGCACGAGCTTGTCGCCGCGCTTTTTGTCGAGCAGCGGCGCGGTCGATTTGAATTGTTCGATGTGACGCTCGTCTTTTGCCGCGATGATGGCGGCGGCGACTTCGGCGTCGACTTTGATGCCGCCGCGCGCCAGCGCCGCCGCCGGCGCGACGAGCGCGCGCCACGGCTGCGATCCGAAGCGCTCG
>DATDFB010000025.1:0-18002 GCA_036522835.1 Thermoanaerobaculia bacterium
CGGCGGCCGTGCTCACGTTCGCGCCGTGGGTCATCCGATCCAGTCTGCTGGCCGGCCGCTTCGTCATGATCAGTACCAACGCATTCAGCAATCTGGAGATCGCAACCGTCAGCGGTCAGTGGAACATCAACGACCAGGCCTCGATCTTCCGCAGCGAGTACTTCAAGAATGTCGATCCGTGCACGCGCCGGAGCGGCGATCCGCTGGCCTCGCCGCGCGCCGCCGCGGAGATCGATCGCGTCTGCCTGCATCAGGCGATCGAGAACGTCAGGCGCAATCCGGGCTACTACGCGCGCACCCGCCTCTCGCAGCTCGGGCACTTTCCGCTGACCAGCTTCGACTTCGCGACGGGGAACCTGCTGACGTTCGGAGAGGCCGTGGCGCGGCGCGCGTACGGAGCGCTGCTGATGAAGGGCGTGCTCTACGCGATCTTTTCGCTGGCGCCGCTGGTGATGGGAGTCGTGGGCGTCCTGTTCGGGACGCCCACGATCGAGAAGCGTCTGGCCGCGGCGCTGTGGATCTTCGTGTTTGTGATCTACGCGCCCGGCTTCGTCGAGTACCGCTACTTCCTCTCGGCCGTGCCGATGCTGCTGGTCACGGCCGCATTCGGAGCGCAGCGGATCACTTCACGTACTTGAGCATCTCCTTCGCCGTCGACGCATCCTTGCCGTTCGGGTCGAGCTCGAGGTACTTCTGCAGGTTCGTCTTGGCGTCGGCGTTCTTGCCGGCGCGGACGTAGAGCATGCCCAGCTCGTAGTACGCCACTGACATCTTGTCGTTCGCGGTGATGGCCTGCTTGAGCAGCGGCTCGGCCTGATTGTCCTTGCCGTCGTTGATGAGGTGCGCCGCCTCGTTGAAGAGCTGCGTGGCGTCGGCGGGCAGCTTCTTGCGGTACTCCGCCGCCTTGTCCTTCTGCCCGAGGCCCGTGTACGACTCGGCCAGCACGGCGAACATGTCCGTGTCGTCGCCGGTGATGGCCATCGATTTGTTCGCCGCGTCGATGGCCTTCTGATACTCCTTGGTGCGCGCGTAGAGCCGCGCCAGCGCCTGGTATGCGGCCGAGAAGTCGGCCTTCTTCGACACCGCCTCTTCCATCTTGGCGATGGCCTCGGCGTTCTTCCCCTCGTTCGCCAGCTGCGCGCCTTCGTTGTAGGCAACGATGGCCGGATCGGGGGCGCCGCCCTTCGCGCCAGCGGCGGCTGCCGCCGCGCTGCCCGGCGTGAGCTCGACGTCCTTCGTCGTCATGTCGCCGAGCTTCAGCTTCATCTTTTCCTGGACCGGCTGGTAGCCCTCGGCGGCCCAGGTGAAGTTGTACTGAATCGTGGCGTCGAGCACGAGGAAGCGGTATTCGCCGTTCTTGTCGGTCTTGAACTCCTGATGGACCGTGTGCCCGCTCACCGCGTCGATGGTGACCGTCGCATTGGGGATGGGCTTGTGAGTGACGGCGTCCGTGATCTTGCCCTGGATGCGCCCTTCGCCGAGCGCGAAGGCGTTGGCGGCCACGAGCATGAGCGCGAACGAAGTCAGCGCGAGCATCTTACGCATGAGGTTGCTCTCCTGTTATTGTGAATAATCTGCGAGTCGTAACACCAACCCGCAGAAGGCGATTTCACGAAATGCTGAGGTAGGTTTGGTCCTTGAGTCCACGCTCGAATTCCTGCAGCAGACGCATCCCCTCGGTCGGCTTGAGGACATCGGCTTTGATGGCCGCATCGATCTGCGACTTCATCCTCTTTTCCAGGTCGCGCCAATCATATTGCGTCATGGCCAGCACCTCGCCGATGGTGTTGCCGGGGATCTCTTCCTCGATGTAGAAGCCGCTCTCTTCGTCCTCGTCCAGGAAGATGTGCACCTCGTTGACGCGGCCGAAGAGATTGTGGATGTCGCCCATGATGTCCTGGTACGCGCCGGTGAGGAACACGCCGAGGTAGTAGGGCTCGTCGCCGCGAAGATCGTGCAGGGGAAGGGTCTCGCGCACGTCGTTGAGGTCGATGTACTTCGAGACTTTGCCGTCGGAGTCGCAGGTGATGTCGACGAGCGTCGACTCCAGCTGCGGCCGCTCATTCAAGCGATGGATCGGAACGATCGGAAAGAGCTGCCCGAGCGCCCAGTGGTCGAGCAGCGACTGGAAGACCGAGAAGTTGCAGATGTGCTGGTCCGCCAGCTCCGTCTGCAGGTTCTTGAGATCCTCCGGCACTTCCTCGGGATCGATGTCGCGGACGATCGCCTGCAGCTTCTCGGCGACCTGCCAGAAAAGCTCTTCGATGCGCGCCTTCGCTTCCAGGCCGAGGAGGCCGACCTCGAAGAGATTCTGCGCCTGCTCCTTGATCTGGATGAGGTCGTGCCACGACTCATTGAGCGACTCGTCGCCGGCGCGCTCGCTGATCTCGATGATCTCGCGGATCAGCTTGTGATCGGCGGGGCGGCTCTGCACCGGCTCGAGCGGCGTCTTCTCGATCGAGCCGAAGGCCTGCACGACGAGCACGGAGTGGTGCGCCACGATGGCCCGCCCCGACTCCGAGACGATCTTCGGGTGCGGCACCTTCTCGTCGTCGCAGACATCCATGATGTTGTAGACGATGTCGCTGGCGTACTCCTCGACCGTGTAGTTCATCGAGGAGTGGAACGTCGAGCGCGAGCCGTCGTAGTCGATGGCCAGACCGCCGCCGACGTCGAGGTACTCCAGCGGATGCCCGGCCTTGTGGAGCTTGGCGTAGTACATGGCCGCCTCGCGCACGGCGCGCTTGATCGTCAGGATGTCGGGGATCTGCGAGCCGATGTGGAAGTGCAGCAGCTTGAACGCCGACTCCATCTTCGCCTCGGCCAGGATCTCGATCGCTTCCAGGATCTCGGCCGTCGAGAGGCCGAACTTGGCGTGCTCGCCGCCCGACGTCGCCCACTTGCCGGCGCCTTTGGAGAGGAGACGGACGCGCATGCCGATCCACGGCTCGACGTTCATCTCCGCGGCGATGCGCGCAATCATGCGGATCTCCGAGAGCTTCTCCGCGACGACGATCATCTTCTTGTCGAGCTTCCGCCCGAGCATGGCCATGCGGACATAGCGCTCATCCTTGTAGCCGTTGCAGATGATCAGCGACTCCGGATCCTGATGCACCGCCAGTCCGGCGAAGACCTCCGGCTTGGAGCCGACTTCGAGCCCGTAGCTGTACGGCTTCCCGGCGTCGAGGATCTCCTCGACCACTTCGCGGAGCTGGTTGACCTTGATCGGGAAGACGCCGCGGTAGGCGCCGCGGTAGTTGTGGTCGGCGATGGCTTTGTTGAACGCGCTGTTGAGGTTCTCGACGCGGTGGCGCAAGAGGTCCTGGAAGCGGATGAGGAGCGGCGCCTCGAGGTTGAGCGTCTTCGCCTCGCGCAGCACGTCGATGAGCGGAATGGCGATGCCGTTCTCCTGCAGCGGCGCGCAGGTGAGATCGCCGTTGGCGCCGGCATCGAAGTAGCCGCCACCCCAGCGGTCGATCATGTAGAGGGAGGTGGAGTCCTCGACGGTCCATTCGGGCTTCTCGAACTGCTGGGGATGGGCTTCCATTGACGAGCGAAGAATAGGTCACCGAATCGACTTCGTCACGACCTTTCCGGGCGGGGTGTCGTGGGTGAACATCTCCAGCGCCGCGCGCACGACGGCGCGGTGGAAGTCGCGCTCGCCGGCCCGCCCGACCACCCGCCCGATCTCGCTGCCGTCGAAGGTCATGGCGCGCGGCGGATGCACCGACGCGGTGGCGGCGGGGGAGGCGCTGATGATGATGGTCGGCACGCCGCGCGCCTCGATCTCCCGCGCGAGGTTCGCGATCGTCCGGTGGCACGTCTCCGGGCAGCCCGCGGTCAACAGCACGAGCTTGGTCTTGGAGCGCTCGACCTTGTCGGCGAGCTCCGGGAAGGTGGTTTCGTACAGCTCGCGCAGCCGCGTGGTGAAGCCGTACGCGTAGTGCTTGTCGTTGACGCCGGCGATCACGCCCTCGGCCGCGAGCTCGCGCAGCGACTGCAGGGGGAAGACGATGTTCGGATCGGCATCGGCCTCGGAATGGTCGTAGTGATGATGGGCGATGCGCAGCGAGGCCACGTCGGCGTCGCCCGGGATGATCCGGTAGGTGATGTCGCCCGGATCTTCGGTGGGGAACGGCTCCTGGCCGGCGGCGTAGACGCCCGTCGCGGAGACGAGCGTCACGACGGCCGTGGCGAGGTCTTTTTCGTAGGGCGTGAAGGGGACGCAGCGGCGGGAGATTGACAGCAACTCGCGGGTACCTCGTTCTTGGGTTCTTATGTTCTTAGGTTCTTAGGTCGTCTTAACAACTTAACAACCTAAGAACCTAAGAACCGTCTCATCAATCCAACTCTCTCAACACCTCGAGAATCTGCGCATTCTCCGGCGCCTCGCCGATGTCGTGCACGTCGATGTAGCGGATGATCCCCTTCTTATCGACGACGACGATGGCGCGCTCGCAGATGCCCTTGTCCTCTTTCCACACGCCGTACTTCTTCGAGACTTCGCCCTTCGGGTGGAAGTCGGCCAGGAGCGGATACTTGGTGATCCCGCCGAGCGATTTTCCGAAAGCCACGTGACTGGGAACGCTGTCAACCGAAATGCCCACGACCTGGGCGTCATACCGTTCAAAGTCGGCCATCTCGGCCTCATATCCCGGCATCTGCACGGTTCACACGGGTGTCCAGTCGAGCGGATAGAAGACCATCACCACGTTCTTCTTTCCGCGATAGTCGCTGAGCTTGAACTTCTCGCTGTCGCGATGGCCCGGAAGCGTGAAGTCGGGCGCTTCGTCGCCCACCTTCAGCGTCTCGGTGCGATCGGCGACGGAAGTCCGTCCGGTTGCAACTGCCATTTCGCAATCCTCCTTTTTCGCGCCGCGTAATCTACCCTAAGGTTTCTTTTTCTCTTCAGCGTTTTCTTTCAGCGTCTCGCCCGCTTTTTCCAGCTCCTCGCCGGCCTTCTCCTGCGCGCGCTTCAAGGCCTCGCTGTCGCGGACCTTCTCCGCGTCCTTCTTCAGCTTCTCCGCGGTCCGCTGCAAGTCCGTCTTCTTCGACTCGTCCGCCTTGTGGATGTCGATCTTCTTGCAGCCGGACGCGGCGAGCGCGGCCGACAGGATGATCGCGATCATCGTGCTTCGCATGGGCACCTCCGGGTGCAAATGATGAGCCGCCGGGCGAAACATTTCCACGGCACGTGCCGTTCTCTGCGTGACTCATGAACGGACCCGATCGATTGATTCAGGGAATGGCCGGCGGCGGCGACTTCCGCATCATCGCCGCGCAAACGACGGAAACGGTCGAGACCGCGCGCGAGCTCCTCGACCTCGCCCCGGTCGCCGCCGACGCCTTGGGCCGCGCGCTCACCGGCTCGCTGCTCCTGGCGCGCCTCCTCGACAAGGCGCTGAAGCACCAGTACGTCACGCTGCGCTTCGAAGGCGACGGACCCTTGGGCGTCGTCATCGCCGAGGGGACGGTGGCGGGACACGCGCGGGGCTACGTGGCAAACCCGGTCCCGACCGACGCCACGCTCGACGTCCCGCACGCGCTCGGCCGCGGCATGCTCACGGTCGTGCGCGGCGTGCCGCCCGCGGGACGGCCGTACACGTCGCAACTGCAGACGACCGGCACCGGCATCGCCCAGGACATCACGCGCTACCTCCACAACTCCGAGCAGATCACCTCGGCCGTGCTTCTCGGCGTGCTGAATCGCCGCGACGGCGTGGCGGCCGCGGGCGGCGTTGTGATTCAGGCCTTCCCGCACGCGGCCGAGGAAGCGATCGCCGCGATCGAGGCGCGCATCAAGGAAGCGCCGCCGCTCAGCACGCTCATCGAGAAAATGCCGATCGAGGATGTCGTGGCCACGGTGCTGCACGGCGTCGACTACAAGCAGATCGACCCGCAGTTCGACGTGCCGCTCAGCTACACCTGCTCGTGCAGCCGCGAGCGCGCCCTCGCGCCGCTGGCGCTCTTCTCCGACGCCGAGCTGCAGGAGATGATGCGCGAGGAGCTGACCGAGGTCGTCTGCCAGTTCTGCGGGCGGAAGTACGAGTTCACGAGCGACGATCTTCTCGGGCTGACCAAGGTAAACTGACGGCCCCAGTGTCATCCCGAGCGGCGCGAGGGACCTCCTGCGGATGGGGATTCCTCGCTCTGCTCGGAATGACACTCGCCCTGAAATCCGTCATCACCGGCAGCGGCATGGCCGTCGGCGCGCACGCCGTGCCGAACACCGTTCTCGAAAAGCTCATGGATACGACCGACGAGTGGATCCGCACGCGCAGCGGCGTGCAGCAGCGCTACTACGTCGACGACGGCATCGGCTCCGCGGAGCTCGGGATCGAAGCGGCGGAGAAGGCGCTGGCCGCGGCGGGGCGGACGAAGGAAGAGATCGACGCCGTCATCTTCGCCACGATGACGCCGAACTTCTACTTCCCCGGCAACGGCCCCGTGCTGCAGGCGAAGATGGGCTTCCGCGAGTCGCTGCCGACGTTCGACATCCGCCAGCAGTGCTCGGGATTCCTCTACGGCCTCGACCTCGCCGACTCGCTGATCCGCAGCGGCAAATATCGCCGTCTGCTGCTCGTCGGCGCCGAGGTGCACACGCCGTTCATGCCGTGGAGGAAGGGGGGGTGGGCGTCGACCATCGGCCAGGACGTGGAGATCACCGACGAGATGCGCGCACTGAACACCTCGCTGCGCGACCGCACGGTGCTCTTCGGCGACGGCGCCGGGGCGGTGGTGATCGAGGTCAGCGAGAACGGCGACCGCGGCTTCATCGCCGCGCGCCTCTTCACGAACGGCTCGAACATCGAGGCGCTGTACGTGCCGGGCGTCGGCTTCCGTCGGCGGCCGTACGTCGATCACGAGCAAATCGAGCGGGGCGATCCCATCCCCGACATGGACGGCCGCGAAGTCTTTCGCCAAGCCGTGTCGAAGATGCCCGAGGCCGTGCGCGCGGTCTGCTCCGCGCAGGGCATCGCCGTCTCCGACATCGACGTGCTCCTGATCCACCAGGCCAACCTGCGCATCGTGGAGGGCGTCGCCAAACAGCTCGGCCTCCCGCCCGAGAAGACTCCGCACAACATCGAGCGCTACGCGAATACGACGGCGGGCACGCTGCCGATCCTCTACCACGAGTGCGTGGCGGACGGGCGCATTCAACCGGGGATGCTGGTGTGCTTCACGGCGCTCGGGAGCGGGCTGCATTGGGGGGCGGCGCTGTACCGGGCGTAATGTGGAGTGCGGCGGCCGCGCCGCCGCTGTCAGAGCGCCGGCATGGCCGGCGCACTCCAGATCACTCTTTCAGATACTCCTCCATCAGCCGCGCGTTGTCCTCCATCGCCTTCAGCTCCACGTAGTACGCGCGGGCGAGCAGCACGAGCGAGGCCGCGGCCAGGCCGGTGTGCAGCCACACCGGCGTCTTCCCCGTCTTGACGCCGCCGCCCATGATGAACGTCACCATCAGCGCGGCGATCGCGTACGTCGCGGCGGGGAACACCGTCGCCTTGTGCGCCCGCGTCCGCCGCACGACCTCGGCGTTCTGTCCCGACGCCTCCTTGATCTCCTTGCCCATGCCGATGAAGAAGAACATCGTCATCGATTGGGCGAAGAGGCCGACGATCACCGTGGCCAGCGCGACGAGGATGTGCGTCGACACGTGCACGGGCGAGGCGCGGTAGCCGGCCACGATCGTGGCGATCAATCCGGCGATGCTCAGCAGCGTCAGAGTCAGGAGAACTTGGGCCATCGGCGCGCATGCTAGACTCGCCCGCCGTGCCGGACAAGACGAGTTATCGCGACGCCGGCGTCGACATTGACGCGCAGGACGACGCGCTCCGCGAGGTCCGGCGCATCGCCCGCGGCACCTTCACCCCGAACGTCATCTCGGACATCGGCTCCTTCGGCGGCCTCTTTCGCGCGTCCTTCGACGGCATCGACAAGCCCGTTCTCGTATCGTCGACCGACGGCGTAGGGACGAAGCTTCGCGTCGCGCAGGCGATGAAGATCCACGACACCGTCGGCTACGACCTCGTCTGCCACTGCGTCAACGACGTGCTCGTGCAGGGCGCACGGCCGCTTTTCTTCCTCGACTACTTCGCCACCGGGAAATTGAAGCCGCCGGTCATGACCGACGTGATCCGCGGCATCGCCCGCGCCTGCAATGAGAACGGCTGCGCGCTCATCGGCGGCGAGACGGCGGAGATGCCGGGCTTCTACGGCGACGACGACTACGACGTGGCCGGCTTCATCGTCGGTGTCGTCGACGAGTCGAAGGTCATCACCGGCAAGGACGTGCGCGAGGGCGACGTCCTCATCGCCCTGCCGAGCGTCGGGCTGCACACGAACGGCTACTCGCTGGCGCGCCGCATCGTCGGCGACTTCCAGGAGGTCGTCCCCGGCGTCGGCAAGCTCGGCGAGGCGCTGCTCGCGCCGCACATCTCGTATCTGAAGCCGCTCCTGCCGCTCGTCGAGCAGCGCGCGCTGCACGCGCTCGCGCACATCACCGGCGGCGGGCTCACGGACAACGTCCCGCGCGTGCTGCCGCCGGCGCTCGACGCCAAGATCAGGCTCGGCTCCTGGCCGGTCCTGCCGATCTTCCGCTACCTCTACGAAGAGGGAAACGTCGATCCCGACGAGATGCTGCGCGTCTTCAACATGGGCGTCGGCATGGTCCTGATCGTGGCGCCGGAGCAGGTCGACACGGTGGCGAAGCACTTCGGCGCGATCGGGCAGCAGTATTACTTCATCGGGAACGTCATCGCCGGCTCTGGCAAGGTCACGTACGACGTGCCACCGGCGGGCTTTGAATCTTGGATATGAGTCCTGAGTCCTGGGTCCTGAGTGGCCTGCAACTCAGGACTCAGGACCCAGGACCCAGGACTTCCATGAAACTGGCGATCCTCCTGAGCGGACGAGGCTCGAACTTCGAAGCCATCCATCGCGCCATCGCCACGGGCGCGCTGCAAGCGCGCATCGTCTGCGTCATCTCCAACCGCCCCGGCGCCCCCGGCATCGAGAGAGCGCGCGCGCTCGGCCTCTCCGCGCACGTCTTCGACCACAAAACATATCCGACGCGCGCCGCGCATGAGGAAGACGTCCTGCGCGTGCTCGCCGAGGCCGAGCCGGACTTCGTCGTTCTGGCCGGATACATGCGACTGCTCAGCCCCGCCTTCGTGGCCGCCTTCCCGCAGCGCATCCTCAACATCCATCCCTCGCTGCTTCCGGCGTTTCCCGGCCTCGATGCGCAGGCGCAGGCGGTGAGCTACGGCGTGAAGATCTCCGGCTGTACGGTGCACTTCGTCGACGAGAACCTCGACGCCGGTCCGATCATCGTCCAGCGCGCCGTGCCTGTCCATGACGGCGACACCGCCGAGACCCTCGCCGCGCGCATCCTGGAGCAGGAGCACATCGCCTACGTCGAGGCGCTGGTGAAGTTGTCAGCGACCTAGAACGGCCAGAACTTTCGCCACCACGGCTGCTTCTCGACCGCCGCGCCGGCCACGACCGGCACGCGTCCGACCTGCTGTCCGTTCAGCGACGCCACGGCAGTGCCGAGCACCTGCCCCGCGCGCACCGGCGCCGTCACCGGCGCGGCCACGAGGCCGACCTTGATGCCGCCTTCCTCGCCGCGTTTCACGAGCGCGCTGATGTCGGCCGCGGCCACGGCCGGTACCGTCTTGGCGCGGCCGTCAGTCACGGCCACCTGCCCGACGACCGCTCCTTTTTTTACCGCCGGCTGCATGAAGTAGTTCGCGAAGCCGGTCGTGAAGAGGCGCGAGGCGATGCCGAAGGAGCTGTTCGGTCCCGACGACGTCTTCGCTCCCATCACCACCGCGATCAGCTTCATCCCGCCCTTCTCCGCCGACGCCGTCACGCAATAGCCGGCCGGCCCGGAGTAGCCGGTCTTGATGCCGGTCGCGAACGGGTAGAACTCCGGCTTCTTCGGATTGATGAGGTGATTCGGATTCGTCAGCCCCGACGTGAACGTCCCGTTCGCGAACGGCGCCCACGGCGTCTTCGCGTACTGCTGCATCAGCGGGTACTTCATCAGCTCCAGGGCGATGATGGCCAAGTCGTGCGCGCTGGCCTGGTCAATCGCCTTCGGGTCCTTCGAGTTCGGCAGCCCGTGCGGGTCGTAGAAGATCGAGTGCGTCAGGCCGAGCTGCTTGGCGCGCGCGTTCATCAGCTCCGAGAAGTTCTGCTCGTTGCCGGCGATCTGCTCGGCGATGGCCGTGGCGGCGTCGTTGGCCGACTGCACCATCGTGGCCAGGAGCAGCGTCTGCATCGGGAAGACCTGTCCCTGCTTCGCGTAAATGCGCGAGCCGCCCATGTGGCTGACGAACGCGGAGATCGTCACCGGCGTGTCGAGCTTGAGGCGCCCGGCCTTGATCTCCTCCATGGCGATGAGGCAGGTCATCATCTTGGCCATCGACGCCGTCGGCAGCATGACGTCCGCGTTTTCCGAGACGAGCACGCGCTTCGACGCCGGCTCGATCAGGTAGGCGGCCGTGTAGCCCTTGCCGGTCGTGTCGACCTGGGCGCCTTTGGCGGCGCCGCCCTCTTCTTCTTGCGCGACGAGCGGCAGAGACACCACGGCTGCCGCGAGGAAAACCGATATCCAACGCTTCATCATGCGCGGACACCAGTGCACGCGCCGTACCGGAATCAGACGGCGATCTTCGCGCGCTTCTTCGTCGATCGTGTCGTGCGCGGGATCGAGCCGATGACGGTCCAGTCGTGCTTATGCACCGTGATCGGTCCTTTGGACTTCGGCCAGAGCTCGACGGGGATGTAATAGACACCGTCGCCGAGGACGCGCGACTTGATGGCCAGGTCGCGCATGCTCTTGCACAGCCCTTTCTTGCCGCGGATGGCGCTGCGCTCGACGACCAGGCCGGTCGGCTCCCCCATCCCTTCGAAGATGCTGATCTCCGCACACAGAGAATTCACTAACGTCATTTCGATGTGGGAATTAAGCAAGTTCCGATCCAGTAGATAACGGCCGATGCCCGAAGGTCCGGAAAAGCCGACAAAGAAGCTGGATCGCGCCCGCACCAAGGCGCTCCTGCGCGACGCCGGCCAGATCATCTGGGGCTCGCGGCGGCGCCTGCTGATC
The DNA here is from genome assembly GCA_036522835.1 of Thermoanaerobaculia bacterium. Taxonomy (GTDB): domain Bacteria; phylum Acidobacteriota; class Thermoanaerobaculia; order Gp7-AA8; family Gp7-AA8; genus DATDFB01. The sequence goes on from DATDFB010000025.1 coordinate 11,117, forward strand.
GGCATCCCGCTGCTTCTGGTCAACCGCCTCTCCAGCATCGTCACGCCGTACCTGACGAAGTTCATCTTCGACGACGTGCTGACCCAGCACCACTACGAGCTGCTGTGGCGCTACGCCACGTGGGCGGCCCTCGCCGCGGCCTTGGGCTCGGTCACCGACTACAGTCTCGCCCAGCTCCTCGGCATGGCCGCGCAGCGGTCGATCACGCAGTTGCGCATGAAGATCCAGCAGCACGTGCAGCGGCTGCCCGTGCGCTACTTCGACGCGACGAAGACGGGCGTGCTGGTCTCGCGCGTCATGAACGACGCCGAGGGGATCCGCAACCTCGTCGGCACGGGGCTCCTGCAGATGTTCGGCGGCTTAGTCACCGCCGGCATCGCCATCGGCTTCCTCTTCCACTACAGCGCCAAGATGGCGGCGATCATCTTCGGCCTCTCGTTCTTCTTCATCTTCGGCCTGGTGTGGGCGTTCAACACCGCGCGGCCGCTCTTCAAGAAGCGCGGCGAGATGAACGCGCAGATCAGCGGGCGCCTGACCGAGGGGCTCTCCGGCATCCGGGTGGTGAAGGCCTACCGGGCCGAGAAGCACGAGGCCCGCGTCTTCGCCAAAGGGGCGCATGAGCTCCTGCGGCTGGTGCTGAAGACGATGCGCGTCGTCTCCGGCGTCGGCGCGCTGACGACGCTCCTGGCCGGCGTCATCGGCGCGGTGGTGATGATCGTCGGCGTGCGCGAAGTGACAGCCGGCCGCATGACCACGGGCGAGCTCGTGTCGTTCACGATGTTCCTGGGGCTGGTGATCATGCCGGTCGTGCAGATCGTCTCCATCGGCACGCAGCTCTCCGAGGCCTTTGCGGGATTGGAGCGGATGCGCGAGGTCCTCGGCGAGACGCCGGAGGACGCGCTCGATCCGGAGAAGGAGCCGATCGGGCACATCGACGGCACCGTCGAGCTGCGCGAAGTGAGCTTCGAGTACACGCCCGGCGTGCCGGTGCTGCGCGACGTCACCCTCGTCGCGCCGGCGGGGAAATCGATCGCGCTCGTGGGCCCGTCGGGCGGCGGGAAGTCGACGCTCATCGGCCTCGTGGCGGCATTTCAGCGGCCGACCTCAGGCGCGCTCTACATCGACGGCAAGCCGCTCGACGACCTTCGCCTGGGCGACTACCGCCGCTTCATCGGCATCGTGCCGCAGGACTCGTTCCTCTTCGCCGACTCGATCTACGACAACATCGCCATGGGCAACCCGCACGCGACGCGCGAGGAGGTGCTGCGCGCCGCGCGCATCGCCCACGTCGACGAGTTCGCCGAGCGCTTCGATGGCGGCTACGACACCATCGTCGGCGAGCGCGGCGTGAAGCTCTCGGGCGGCCAGAAGCAGCGCGTGGCCATCGCCCGCGCCATCGTGGCGAATCCGCGCATCCTCATCCTCGACGAAGCGACGTCGTCGCTCGACAGCGAGAGCGAGGCGCTGATCCAGGACGGCCTCAACGCCCTGATGAAGGGGCGCACGACGTTCGTGATCGCGCACCGGCTCTCGACGATCCGCAACGCCGACCAGATCGTGGTGATCGAGGACGGCCGCGTCCTCGAGCGCGGCACGCACGACGAGCTGATGGCGCTGGGCGGGCGGTACCGCGCGCTGTACGAGAAGCAGTACGGCATCGCCATCAACCGGTTCGTGAATCCGGGCGAGGAGCTGCGCGATCTGGCCGTGACCGGATGATGTGGAGTGCGGCGGCCATGCCGCCGCTGTCAGAGCGCCGGCATGGCCGGCGCACTCCACATCACGACTTCAATTCCACGTTCCAGTACGCCTCATCCAGAAAGTTCTTCCAGATGTCGGGGAAGGTCCGCCCCTGCAACCGGTGCAGCGGGTGCCACTTCGGGCGCACCGGCTGGCGGATCAGCTTCACGTGGTGATCGCACTCGACGAGGAGCTTGTTGCCCTTGCGCACGTTGCACGGCAGGCACGCGCAGACCACGTTCTCCCATGTCGACTTGCCGCCGCGCGAGATCGGCACGACGTGATCGAGCGACAGCTCCGACGACGCGAACTTCTTCCCGCAGTACTGGCAGCGGTTGCCGTCGCGCAGATAGATGTTGCCGCGCGAGAACTTGACCTCCTGGCGCGGCAGGCGGTCGAAGGCGAGGAGCTGCACGACGTGCGGGATCTTGATGTTGCGGTTCGGCGTGCGCACGTAGTGGTCGTTCGGCTGCACCGGGATGTCGGCCCAGTTCTCGAAATCGTAGGTGCGGTACTCGGAGTCGACGGCGCGGACCTGCCCCTTGTACAGCAGCGTGAACGCACGGCGAACAGAGGTGATTTGCACCGCCTGGAAGACTCTGTTCAGTACGAGCACGTGGCCGTCGAGCATGGTTGTCCACCCGTAACACCCAGCGCGACGGCGCGCTTCCGAGCCCGCTCGCGGTCTGAGGCCGGTCGGGCCATGATACCGCCCCCGTGTTGAAAAAAGCACTGCTTTGAGAGATAGTTAGCAGCAAGACGAATCCGAATTCAGCTCTGCGGAGCGCGTTCTGGGTGTGGTTCGGGAGGCATGTATGCGCGTTTTTCCACGGATCGTTCTCGCTGCAGTCGTCGCCGCGCTGCTTCTGGCGCCGGCGGCGGTCCTGGCCAGTCACCTCGAGGCTGACTGCCCGCTGCAACTGGTCGCGACCAACCCGCCGGCCAGCGCCTTCTACATCTCGCCGCACGGGGTGTTCCGCTTCGGCTCGCAGGTGTTCGCGCTGCGCGGGCAGACGCTGACGACGTACACGGTCAACGACCTCGGCGAGCTCACCATCGCCCGCCAAGACTTCGTCGGCAACCTCGGCGCGCGCGAGTCCAGCGGCGGCGTGGCCTTCAACGGCGGCTTCATGTACATCAGCTCCGAGGCGGGGCTGGAGGTGCTGGACCTGCGCAACGTGCGGCCCGGCGGCAACGCGCCGATCCTCGTCTCGCGCATGGCCGGGCTGCATTACCGGCGCATGGCCGTGAGCCCCGGCAACATCCTGGCGGCGGTCTATCCGGCCACCGACCTGCCGTGCGCGCCGATGCTCTTCACCAACTGCTTCAACAACCTCGATCTCTTCGACGTCTCGAACGTCAACAACATCCGCCGCGTCGGCCAGATCACTTCGTTCAACAACCAGGTCATCGCCTGGAACGACGTCGCCTTCAACTACGGCTTCCTCGTCGGCACGGGCCTGGGCGGCACGTTCGCCTACAACATCAACACGCCGTCGTCGCCGACGCTCATCGCCGGCGACGCCACGCCCGGAATCTTCCTGGCCAGCAACGGCTCGAACTTCCTGGCCATCGGCAACGACTCGGCGATTCTCACCGAAGTCATCCAGGTTCCCGGCGGCGCGAGCCAGTTCTTCAATCCCTTCGAGCTGCACACGCTGGCGGCGCTGCGCAACGAGCGCACGAACCCGATTGCATTCCACCATCAGGCCTGGATCGACGACGCCAACGGGCGTCTCATCACGATGATCGACGAAGTCGATCCGCACACGCTGGAGCCGGCGCGGACGATCGCCTTCGACACCTTCGACTACGCCGTCCCGATGTACGAGGGGAGCGATCCGCGCATTTACGAGCAGGTCTCGTACACGATGATCGACGAAGTGAAGTACAACCCGGTGGCCGTCGGACCCTACGTCTACGTCATCGGGGAGCTGAGCGGCCTGCAGTCGTACGGCGTCTGCGGGCAGCTGACCGGGCGCATCGAGTGGGACAACCCGCAGTCGCTGGCGTGCGGCGGCGCGGAGATCCACGGCTGGGTCACGGGCACGACGAAGATCGCCAACGTGGAGCTCTTCCTCGACGGCGGCTCGCTCGGCGCGGCGACGCTGACCGGCCCGCCGCGTACCGACATCCCCTCGACCACGCCGGTGACGCCGTGGCGCATCAACGTGAACCTCGACGCTACGCCGAAGGGGGAGCACATCCTGCGCGCGGTCGGGACCGACATTCTCGGCAACCGCCGGCAGTTCGCCAGCGTGCGCGTCGTCTTCGGGGGACCGGGATTCAACTGCTTCATCCGCAGACGCGCGTCAGGGAAGTGAGTCGACGACGGCGAGCGCCGCATCGCGCGGGCTCTCCGCCTCGGTGATCGGACGTCCGACCACGATGAAATCCGCGCCCGCCGCGACCGCCGCGGCGGGCGTCGTCGTTCTGCGCTGATCTCCGGCGCCGGCTCCCACGGGACGAATGCCCGGCACGACGATGGTCATGGCGCCGCCGCACGCGTCGCGGATGGCCCGGACTTCGTGCGGCGAGGCCACGACGCCGCGCAATCCGTTCTCTTGCGCGAGCTTGGCCAGACGCACGGCGCTGTCGAGCGGCGGCGCGGCGAAGCCGATGCGCTGTAATTCGCCGTCGTCGAGGCTCGTCAGGATCGTGACGCCGAGGACGAGCGTCGCCTCCGTCGCGCAGGCGTGCAGCATCGCCGCGCCGCCCGACGCGTGCACCGTGACCATGGCCGCCCCGAGCGCCGCCGCTTCGGCGACGGCGTGCTTTGCCGTGTTGGGGATGTCGTGGATCTTCAGATCGAGGAAGACGCGCGTGCCGCGCGCCACGACCTCGCGCACGATCGAGGGGCCGTTGGCGACGAAGGCCTGCAATCCGATCTTGAGTCCGCCGGCGGCGCCGTCGAGGGCGTCGGCAAGGCGCAGGACGTCGTCGCGGCGGGAACGGTCGATGGCCACGATGAGCCGGTCGCGCGATTGCATGATTTGATGATAGCGATGGACAAGTTCAATGTCGCCCGCGCGCTCGACGAGATCTCGCGCTACCTCGAGCTCGGGGAATCGAACCGCTTCAAAGCCCTCGCCTTCGAGCGCGCCGCGCGCAGCCTCCGCGCCCAGGACCGCGAGCCGGCCGACCTCATCGCCAAGGGCGACCTGCAGAAGACGCCCGGCATCGGCAAGGCCACGGCCGCCGTCATCGAGGAGCTGGTGAAGAGCGGCGTGTCGCGCTACCTCGACGAGCTGCGCGCGCAGTACCCGCCCGGCATCTTCGAGCTGATGCGCGTGCCGTCCCTCGGCCTCAAGAAGATCGGCTTCCTCTACGAGCGCCTCGGCATCAGCAATCTCGACGAGCTCGAAACGGCGGCGCGCGAGGGGAAGCTCGCCAAGCTGCAGGGCTTCGGCACGAAGACGCAGCAGAAGATTCTCGAAGGGATCGAGAAGGCGCGGCGGCGCGAGTCGCAGTTCCTCCTGCCCGTGGGCATTGAAGTGGGCGAGGCGATCCGCGAGCAGCTCGCCGCGGTCGAGGCCGTGCTCGACGCGGAGATCTCCGGCAGCGTGCGCCGGCGGCTCGAAGTCATCCGCAACGTGAACGTCGTCGTCTCCACGCGCGCGCCGGAGCTCGTCGCCGGCGCGCTGCCGCGCATCGTCGAGAACGTCCAGATTCTCGACGAGCGGACGGTGAAGGGCTTGGCCAACAGCGAGATCGACGTGCTGTTTCACTTCGCCAAGCCGGCGGAGTTCGGCACTGTGCTGCTGCAAACCACCGGCACGAGCGCGTTCGTCGAGGCTCTCCTTGGAGGACAGGCACTCTTGCCTGTCCGCAAAACCGAGCACGACATCTTCGAGAACGCCGGGGTCGCCTACGTCGAGCCGGAGCGCCGCGAGACGGCGGACGATCTGAAGCGGAAGCGCCCGCGCAAGCTCGTGGAGATGGCCGACCTCCGCGGCACGTTCCACGTACACACGACCTTCAGCGACGGCCGCAACACGGTCTTCGAGATGCTCGACGCGGCGCGCCAGCGCGGGTTCGAGTACGTCGGTCTCTCCGATCACTCGAAGGCCGCGTACTACGCCGGCGGCCTCAGTGAATCGCGCCTCGCCGAGCAGCACGCGGAGATCGCCGCGCAGGAGCCGCGCGTGGCGCCGCTGCGCGTCTTTCGCGGAACCGAGGCCGACATCCTGCCGGATGGGACCATCGACTACAGCGACTCCGGCGCGCTGGCGAAGCTCGACTTCGTCGTGGCCAGCGTCCACTCCCGCTTCAACATGGACAAGGACGAGATGACGGAGCGCATTCTCCGCGCGCTCGACAACCCCCACGTCACCTTCCTCGGTCACCTCACCGGGCGCCTCTTGCTGTCGCGCGACGGCTACACGATGGAGTTCGACAAAGTCTTCGAGCGCGCCGGCGAGCGCGGGGTGATGATCGAGATCAACGGCAACCCGCGCCGGCTCGATCTCGATTGGCGCTTGATCGGGCGCGCGCTCGACCGCGGCGTGCTCTTCAGCATCAACCCCGATGCGCACTCGACGCGCGAGTACAACGCGCTGGTGAGCGGGACGTGGGTGGCGCGCAAGGGGGGGCTGTCGCCGAAACAAATCTTCAACACGCGCGGCGTGGAGGAGGTGGCGGCGCACTTCGCGTCGCGAAAACCATAGAATCTTGGGCCGCCATGAAATTGAAATCCATTCTTTTTGCTGTCTTTCTCACTTCTCTTCCCCTCTTCGCACAGCAGCCGGCCACGCCGCGCAGTACGGAACCGGAGCCGGCGTCGCGCGCGCAACAGATGGAGCGCGAGCAGCAGCAGCCGACGCGCGAGCGCGAACCGGAGCGCACGCCCGCGCCCGCAACACCGGGCGGGCCGACGTCGACGAACTTCCACTTCGACATGAAAGAGACCGCGCCGAGCGTCACGCATCATCAGGTGACAGTAGGCGGCCGCTCGCTGCGCTACACCGCCACGGCCGGACGGATGCCGGTCAAGAACGGCGAAGGGACAACCGAGGCGCTGATGTTCTACGTCGCGTACACGCTCGACGGCGCCGACGCCGCGGCGGCACGCAAGTATGAGAACCCGGAAGGGGACATTCAGGCCTTCGGCGAGTTCATTCGCATGTACATCTCGCGGAACGAGCGC
>DATDFB010000026.1:0-4183 GCA_036522835.1 Thermoanaerobaculia bacterium
CTCCGCCTCTTCCCCCACCCCGCGGATCACATCCTCCGCGGAATCTCCGCCGAGGAGAAGGCCGAAGGCACTGCGCCAGATCCTCGCGAGCTCGACGGCATTCGTGCGGATCAGCGGGACGCCGCGGCGCTCGATCACGAATGCGGCCGCGACGGTACGGCCGATGCGCTGGGCGGGGACGCCGTGCTCGCGCGCGATGCGCAGCACCTCCTCGGGGTGGGGGGTGGAGACGACGGCGCGCGCTTGCGACTCGCTGAAGAGCAGCGCCACGGCATCGAGATCATCTGCATGACCCAAGAGGTCGACGTGGCAGCCGATGCCGTCCGTCGCGCACTCGGCGAGCGCCACGGCGAGGCCGCCGTTCGCCACGTCGTGCGCGCTGCGGATCGCGCGGTGCTCGTGCAACGCGAGAAGGCACTCGACGAGCGCCCGCTCGCAATCGAGCGCAACGCGGGGCGGGAGGGCGGGTGGGGAGGCGAGCCGCAGCTGGGACCACTCGGAGCCGCCGAGCTCATCGAAGGTCGCGCCGAGGAGCACGACGTCGAGGCCGGCCTCGGGGAAAGGCAAGTCGCAACCGGGGGACTCGCAGATCCCGACCATACCGACCGTCGGCGTCGGATAGATCGGCCGCCCCTCGGTCTCGTTGTAGAACGACACGTTGCCGGAGACGACGGGCGTTTCGAGAGCGCGGCAGGCGTCGCTGATCCCGCGGATGCACTCCGCGAATTGCCACATGATCTCCGGCCGCTCGGGCGAGCCGAAGTTGAGGCAGTCGGTGATGGCCACGGGACGGCCGCCGGAAGCGGCCACGTTGCGCGCGGCCTCGGCCACGGCTTGCTTGCCGCCTTCGTATGGGTCGAGATAGCAATAGACGGGATTGACGTCGGACGTCATCGCCAGCGCGCGGCCGTTTCCCTTTACGCGGATGATCGCCGCATCGCGCCGCTCCGGCTGCGCGACCGTGTTCGTGCGCACGGTCGTGTCGTACTGCTCATAGATCCAGTGCTTCGAGCAGAGGTTGGGCGATGCGAGCAGGTGCAGCAGATCCTCGGTGAGGTCGGAGTCGGCGACAGCGGCGCGGGACAACGGCGGCGGCGAAGGACGCGCAGACATCGGCCGCGAGTACACCGGCGCTTCCGTCGAGATCGGCTCCACCGGAATCGACGCCACTTCCGAGCCGCGAACGAAGATTCGCACGAGGCCATCGTCCGTCACCGAGCCGATGATCGCCGCGTTCAGGTCCCACTTCTCGAAGACGCGCACGACCTCGTCCTCGCGCCCGCGCTTGGCCACGATCAGCATCCGCTCCTGCGACTCGCTGAGCATGATCTCGTACGGCGTCATGCCGCTCTCGCGCACCGGCACGCGGTCGAGATCGAGGCGGATGCCGGTCCCGGCGCGCCCCGCCATCTCGAACGACGACGACGTCAGCCCCGCCGCGCCCATGTCCTGGATGCCGACGATCGCGTCCGTGGCCATGATCTCGAGGCAGGCCTCGAGCAGCAGCTTCTCCGTGAACGGATCGCCCACCTGCACCGTCGGGCGCTTTTCCTCCGAGGTCTCGTCGAACTCCGCGGAGGCCATCGTCGCGCCGTGGATGCCGTCGCGGCCGGTCTTCGAGCCGACGTAGATCACCGGGTTGCCGACGCCCGAAGCCGTACCCTTAAAGATGCCGTCGCGCTTGGCCACGCCGAGGGCGAAGACGTTGACGAGGATGTTCCCGTTGTAGCAGCCTTGGAACGACGTCTCCCCGCCGACGGTGGGAATCCCGATGCAGTTCCCGTAGCCGGCGATGCCGCGCACCACGCCGTCGACGAGGTACTTCATCCGCGGCGCGTCGAGCGCGCCAAAACGCAGCGAGTCGAGGCAGGCGATCGGCCGCGCGCCCATGGTGAAGATGTCGCGCAGGATTCCGCCGACGCCGGTCGCGGCGCCCTGGTACGGCTCGATGTACGACGGATGGTTGTGCGACTCCATCTTGAACGCCGCCACCCAGCCGTCGCCGATGTCGATCACGCCGGCGTTCTCTCCCGGTCCCTGCACGACGCGCGGCCCCGTCGTCGGGAAATTGCGCAGATGTACGCGGCTCGACTTGTACGAGCAGTGCTCCGACCACATCACGGAGAAGATGCCGAGCTCCGTATAGTTCGGGGCCCGTCCCAGGATTTGCTCGATGCGCTGGTATTCGTCGGGAGTGATGCCGTGGGAGGCGACGACGTCCGGTGTGACCTGCATGAAATGCGATTGTAAAAGGTGAGGGCGGGCTTGCGGCCCGCCAGAGGAGCTCGGGCGACGCGCCCGCTGAGTGTCCAGTTCAGTTTTCTCCTCTGCCGGACCACAAGCCCGCCCTCGGCGGGCGCACGCTGTGCTCCCTACCGCGGCGGCAGCGGCGGCCGGCCGGGCCCCGCGCCCGGCTGCGGGCCGTGCTGCTGCAGGAACTCGCGCGCGGTCTTGAAGGCTTCGAACTTCGTCTTCTGCTCGGGCGTGAGCGTCGCCGCGAGCTTTGCCTCGAGCGTGTCGTGCGCGGCCTTCATCGACGCTTCGAACTCCGCGTGCGCCGCCTGCCACGCGCTCTTCTGCGCGTCGGTGAGCTGCAGGTAATCGGCGAGCGGATTGCCGCGCTGCGGCGGCGACGGCTGCGCGGCGGCGGGAATGGCGATGACGGCCACGAGGGTGAGGATGATGAGCGTTCGTTTCATGTCGTTGTCTCCTTGCCGCATGAGACGACCACGATAGGCATTTGCTGAAGCTCGTTCATCAAGCCTTCGCAAGCGGTTTGTAAGCCGTGTAAAAAGCGCCCGTAACAGCGATTCCGGACGCGCGCGGACGTGTAGACTCGACGCAAATGCAACGTCCGTGGCTCCTCGTGTTGGCGACGCTGCTCGTCGTCGCGCTGGCGGTGCTGGCGACGTTGCAGGTGCGCTGGATCAACGATCTGAGCACCGCCGACGAGGAGCGCCGCCGCGGCGCGCTCGACTTCGCCGCGCGCCGCCTCGCCGACGATGTCACGCGCGAGGCCATGCGCGTGCACGACACATTCGATCAGGCACCGCGCGACGCCGCGGACCTCGCGCACCGCTATGAAGAGTGGAAAGCGGAGGCGCGCGAGCCGGGACTGGTGCAGACGATCTATGCGATCGATGTTCCGACGATGGAGTTGTCGCGGCTCGACACGGCATCGGCGACGCTCGTGCCGGCGCCATGGAGCGATTCGCTCGATCCGGCCCGGCCGGTACTGCGCGCCGGTCCGGACGCGCCGCCCGTGCGGCGGGCGCCGATTGTGCCGCAGATCCCGGCGGTGATGGTGCCGCTGCGGCCGGAGGCGCCGACGCGGCCTCCCTGGATGGATGACGGCGGAGGCGGACCGCCGCCGTTTCGTCCGCCAGAGCGCATGCCCTTCCGCCCGCGCCGCAGCGTTCTCATCGTGACGCTCGACCGCGCTGTGATCGCGAACCTCGTCCGCGACCTCGCCGCAACCACGCTGCCGCCGAGCGACTACGACGTCACCATCTCGACCGGCGACGTTCGCAACGACAACGCCGCCGAGGTCGTGGCGCCGATGCTCGTCGTCGGCCTGATGCGCGACGCACCCGATGCGCCGCCCGCGTACTGGCGCCTCCTCGTCCGGCGCCGCGGCGTGGCGTTGTCGGAGATCGTTTCCGCGGCGCGCCGCCGCAACCTCGCCATCAGCTTCGCCATCCTCGCCCTGCTCCTCGGCAGCTTCGTGCTGCTCGCGGTTCTCGCGCGCCGCGCGGAACGCCTGCGCGTGCAGCAACTCGAGTTCGTCGCCGGCATCACGCACGAGCTCAACACGCCGCTCGCCGCGCTCACCTCGGCCGGACAGAACCTCGCCGACGGCATCGTCGGCGAGCGCGAGCAGGTCACGCGCTACGGCGCGATGATCGTGAAAGAGTCGCGGCGACTCTCGGAGACGGTCGCGCAGGTCCTCGACTTCGCCGGCATGCAGTCGCGCGGCGTCCCCGCGCGCATCGCCGCCGTCGACGTGCGCGCCGTCGTCGAGGATGCGGTCGCGCAGTGTGGCTGGCTCGCCGAGGAGGCGAAGGTGAAGATCGAGATGCAGATCGCAGCCGATCTGCCGGCGGTCGGCGGCGACGCCGACGCGCTCACGCGCGCGGTGCAGAACCTCGTCGCCAACGCGATCCGCCACGGCGGCGCGGGCGGG
>DATDFB010000027.1:0-20863 GCA_036522835.1 Thermoanaerobaculia bacterium
GGCCGGCGGCAACGTGATCGTCAGCCGCGGCGGACGCGCCGTCGCGCAAGGCCAGCTCGCCGGCGGCGCCGCGACGGTGCGCCTCGCTCCGTTCGCCAGCGGCGATCACGAGCTCACCGTGGCGTACTCCGGCAACGACAACTTCAGCGGCTCGAGCGCGAAACTGATGCAGCACGTCGCCGCGCCGGCGCTCTCGGTCGCGGACGCGACGCTCGCGCACGATGACGACGTCCAGGTCGAGCTCTCCGCCGCGTCGGCGCTCCTCGTCGCCGTCGACTACCGCACGGTCGACGGCAGCGCCCGCGCCGGCATCGACTACGCCGCCGCGCAAGGAACGCTCACCTTCGCGCCCGGCCAGACCTCCGCGACGATTCCGATTCACATTTCCGCGGGCGCGGTCCCGGCGCCGCGCAAGAGCTTCTCGATCGAGCTCGCGAACGCGAGCGGCGCCTCGATCCTCGCGCCGCGGGCGACGATGACGATCGTAAGCGACGATCCGCCGCCGTACCGCACGCCCGTCGCCTACACGTACGACATCGCCGACGGCGTTCCGCTTCGCGCCACGTTGTATGCGCCCGCCGGCGGCAACGGTCCGTGGCCGCTGATCCTCTGGATTCCCGGCGACGCCGCGTACGACGCCGAGGCGGAAAGCATCGCCGCGCTGCGCGAGACCGCGCGCGGCTACGCGGTCGTGAGCATCGGCTATCGCCCCGCCGCGACCGCGCCCTTCCCCGCGCAGCTCGACGACCTCGGCGACGCCGTACGCTGGCTGCGCGCGAACGCGTCGACCCTCGGCGTCGATCCGCGGCGCTTCGCGGCGTGGGGCGCCGGCGCGGGCGGACACCTCTCCGCGCTCCTCGGCACGCGCGGCGACGTGCAGGCCGTCGTCGACTGGGGCGGCATCGCCGACGTGGCCGCGCTGCAGGCCGACGCGCTCGGCTGCAGCACCGTCGACTGGAACGCGCCGGCGTCGCCCGCGTCGCTCCTCATCGGCTGCCCCGTCGAACAGTGCTCCGACGCGGCCGCCGCGGCCTCGCCGGCGCGCTACGCCGCGAAGGGCAACCCGCCGATCCTCCTCATGCACGGCGGCGCCGACTGCTTCGTCTCGCCGATGCAGTCGGAGCGTTTGTACGCGGCGCTCACCCGCGCCGGCGTCGACGCCACGCTGCGCACGATCGACGGCACCGGCCACGACGACGCCTTCTGGGCCTCGGCCGCCGCGTTCGCCCAGGTGGAGAGCTTCCTCGACCATCTCCTCAAGCCACCGCCCCGCGTGCGCGCGGTGCGGCACTGACCCTGCAACTGTCCGGGCCGGTGCTTCGCCGCGCGCTCGCCGCCGCTTTCGTCCTGCTGCTCGCCGCCGCCGCGGCGCGGGCCGACGTCGTGCGCATTCTCGACGACGACCGCGAGGCGGCGCAGGCGCGCGTCGACCTGATCCGCCAGGCCAAGGACCGCATCGAGATCCTCTACTTCATGGCCAAGGACGACCGCGTGGCGCTGTCGATCCTGCAACTGCTGCGCGACGCGCGCCGCCGCGGCGTCCGCGACGTGCGCGTGGTCATCGACGGCAGTTTCCGCCGCATCCCCAAAGCCGTGCTCTCGCATCTGCGCGAGGAAGGGGTGCGCGTCCGCACGTACCATCCGTTCGACCTGCGGCACCCGACCTGGATGCTGCACCGCATGCACGAGAAGGTGATCGTGGTCGACGGCAAGCGCTACATCACCGGCGGCCGCAATCTCGCCGAGTCGTACTTCGGGATGGGGCGGGAGATGAACTATCGCGATCTCGACATCTACGTCGAGGGCCCCTCGGCCGCCGACGCGGAGCAGCGTTTCGAGACGGTGTGGAACAGCCGCGACGTCGCCGATCTGCACGGCCACGTGATCGGGCGCAGCAAGCGCGAAGCCGCGCAGCACTTGGGCGACGCGCTCGACTCGCTGGTGCGCAGCGGCTTCATCGACCTCGGGCCGACGCGCGACTGGAGCAAAGGGGCGATGGACGCCGGCCCGGTGCGTTTCCTGGCCGGCCACGACGTCGGCAGCGACATGGCCGCCCTCATCGCCGCGGCGAAGGAGTCGGTGGTCATCGAGTCGCCGTACTTCATCCCGCCCCGCTTTTTCCGCGAGCTGCTGCTGAAGAAACTCGCCGAGGGGGTGCGCATCGTGGTGGTGACGAACTCCGTACGCTCCACCGACGGCCTCTTGCCGCAGGTCGCGTATCTCAAATACCGCGGCGAATTCGCGCGCGCCGGCATCGACTTCCGCGAGTACAAGGGGCCCGACTGCCTGCACGGAAAGGTGATCGTCGTCGACGGCCGCGTGGTGATGGCCGGCTCGTACAACGTCGACCCGCGCTCGCAGTACCTCAACACCGAGGTCACGTGCATCGCCGAGAGCGAAGAGCTCGCGCGCGAGTTTCAGCGATTGATCGACGGCCACATCGAGAACGCCTGGACGATCGACGCCGCGCCGCACGCCGCGCCGGTGAAGGTGTGGGCCATCCGGATGCTCCTGCCGATCCTCGAGCACCAGTTGTAACGCCGGCGCGGTTTGGCGCACTACCCCTTCATGACGTGGACGAAAATCGGGACTCCTGCGCACAGTCTGGCCATCTTCGGAAACCATCTGGCGGCGCTGACGCCGGACCGGCAGCGCGTGTTTCTGCGCGACCGCTCCTCGGGCAGTTGGAAGCAGATCGGCGGACCGGCGGCGGCGCTCGTCGGCGGGGCGTGGGATCTCTACGCCGTGGCGCCGGGCGGGGGAGACCTCTGGCGCTACGACGGAAACCAATGGACCAAGGCCGGCGGGCCGGGCGCGCAATTCGTCGGCATTTGCAACGCCGTCTACGGCCTGTCGCCGGACCGCCAGAAGGTCCTTCGCTTCGACCGCTACACCGGCAGTTGGAGCCAGATCGGCGGGCCGGCGGAAGCGCTCATCGGCGGCGGCTCGAAGCTCTACGCCGCCGCGCCCGGCAACGGCGCGATCTGGGAGTTCTCGCGCTATCTCGGCCAATGGACGAAGATCGGCGGCGCGGGCTCGCAGTGGGTCGGCGTCGGTGGAACGGTCTACGGCCTGACCCCCGACAAGAGCGCCGTCTTCAAGTACAACGGAACGCCGCAGAGCTGGACGAAGGTCGGCGGTCCGGCCGCGAGCCTCATCGGCGGCGGCTCGTCTCTCTACGCCGTTCAGCCCGGCGCAGGAAACGTCTGGCGATACACCGGAACGGGCGAGCAGTGGGAAGAGATCGGGACGCCGGGCACCGGCTTCGTGGCCGTCGGACGCTCGCTCTACGGAATGACCACCGACAAAAGCGCGGTGTTCGAATTCGACGACGACAACGACGAGAGCAAGCGCCTCCGGGACATGCTCTACGGCATCTACACGCAAGCGGTTTTCGGCGACGCGGTGATGCGCGGCTTCCTGGTCAAGCGCCTGAATCACGAGATGCTGGCCGAGCACTGCTCCGAGGCCTGCTTCCAGCCGCTCAGCACGCTCAAGCTCCTCCCCTACCTCTACACGCTCATCGAAGTCGACAAAGGCAACGCCACGATGAACGGGACCACGCTCTCCTGGGTCCAGCCGACGACGGGAACGCCCGCGCAGATCTCCGACACGAGCTGTCTCCAGCCGGGCGCTCCCAACACGAAGTCCGGCTCGGCGCCGCTCGCGGACGCGCTGCCGACGATGATGTGGGAGTCGCACAACCGGACGCTCGACTCGCTGCTCGGCAAGTACGGCCCCGCGAACGTCACCGCCCGCGGCCAGAGCCTCGGACTCACGCAGACCGAGATGTACTTCGGCTGCCCGCAGCCCGGAGGTCCGCAGGCGCCGTGGGCGAACAACGTCTCGACGCTGATGGACTTCGCGAGCATCTTCAAAGGCGTGGCGAATCTGAAATTCGTCGCCAAGAGCGGCTCGCGCGACGCCTTCGACAACAACATGATTCGCCTCGACGCCGCCCCCGGCGCGTCGTACACCAGCCCGATCACCGGCCGGACGACCGGACCGCTCAACAACGAGTTCCTGCGGGCGATCGTCCAGCAGGAGGCCGGTCCGGCCAAGCAGGGCATCGTCGACGAGTTCATGAAGCACGTCGTCCTGCACGGGAAGGGAGGGAGCGGCGGCCCGAACGGCAACGAGACCGGGGGATCGGATTTTCTGAAGGTGGCCCTGCCGGTGAAGAAGAACGGCACGATCGCCACGGAGATGTTCGTCGTCGGCTGGTACGTCTATCAGTTGCGGAGCGCGCCGCCCGCGGTGCAAGGACCGGAGGACGCGGCTCTCCAGAATTTCCGCCTCGAGATTCACCGGCTGCCGATCCGCCTGGCGTTGCAGAGCTGGTAGCCTCGTGTCATTCCGAGCCGCGGAGACGGCGAGGAGCCCCCTGCATCTCGGCAGGGGGTCCTTCGCCGTCGTTGCGGCTCAAGATGACACTGCCTAGCCGCGGCAGAATTCGCAGTCGCCGTGTCCCTCGCTGTGCGCCCGCTGCGCGCTCACGTACGGCTGGTCGTTCCCGGCGTCGATGATCGCGTCGATCCGACAATCGCCTTGTTCGTTGTCGAGATCGTGGAGAACATACTTGTCGACGTCTCCCAGAAACCGCTCGCCGCTCATGTGCCCTCGATTGCGTCTGGCCATGCATCTCTCCCTTCCCGCTGATCATAAGATGGGAGTGCGCGAAATGACCCGTTCTGGCTGCCGTCCTCTCGCTGGCGGCGCGGCCGCATAGCCCATGCACCAAGGCTGTTGCGTGACGGCGGCGCATCACGTAACGGAGACGTTTACAAACGGACGAACGCGCGGCATGCACAATGGACGTGGAGAGTGCCGGATGCCGTGCCGCCGCGAAATGACCGTGCTGACTGCCGTTCTCTCCCTCTCGCTGGCGGCGCCGGCGCGCGGGGGGCTTACGGAACGCGTCACCTGCAAGGCCGCCGCGGATCAGAGCTACGCGCTGTTCGTCCCCTCCGCGTACGACGCCGCGCGAAAATGGCCGATCGTCTATCTCCTCGACGCGCGCGGCCAGGCCATGACCCCGATCAAAGCGTTCCGCGACGCAGCCGAGGAGCTCGGCTTCATCCTCGCCAGCTCCTACACCTCGGCAAGCGACGAAGCGGCCGATCCGAACCTCCGATCGATGCGCGCGATGTGGAGCGACACGCACGACCGCCTCTCCATCGACGACGCGCGCGTCTACGCCGCGGGCTATTCCGGCACGGTGCGGGCGGAGTGCTATCTGGCCCTGGCGGCGCCGGGCTCGCTGCGCGCCATCATCGGCGCGGGCGCCGGATTCCCGTTCGACCGGGAGCCCGAGCCGGCGACGCCGTTCTTTTTCTTCGGCACCGTCGGCACGCGCGACTTCAACTTCGGCGAGATGTGGGAGCTGGAGAAGAAACTGCGCGCGGCGAAGCTTCCGCACCGCATTCTCATGTTCGACGGCGAGCATGAGTGGATGCCGCCGCGGCTGGCGCGCGAGGCGCTGGAATGGCTGGTCACGCGCGGCGGCGACCCGCGCTTCTGGGACGCCGATCTCCGGCGCGCCGAGACCGCGGCCGGCGTCGTCGAGCGCGAGCGCCGCTACCGGGCCATGGCCGCGGACTACGCCGGCATCCACGATACCGCGGCCGTCTCGGCGCGCGCGCAGAGCATCGCCGCATCGGACGAATATCGCCGGGCCTTCGCCGAGACCGAGCGCATTCTCCACGACGAAGCGCGGTATCTCGCCTTCGCGCAGGAGACGCTCGCCAGGGCCGCGCCGCCGTACGACGCCGAGCGCGCCATCCGCGCCTTACGGATCAAGGAACTGCTGGCCCGCAACGACGACTCGGCCAAGCGGATGCTCAATACGATCGGGGGACAGACCGGCTTCTACCTCCCGCGCGAGATGATGAACCGGAAGGACTACGCGCGCGCGATCTTCCTGCTGACGATCGCGAAGGCCATCGCGCCCGGCAGCACGTACCTCGACGAGCAGATCGCCGCCGCGAAAGCGAGCGCCGCCACTCGGAAATAAGTACGGAATCTCAACGCCTGCAACCAGCCGATAATCGGGACGTACCAACTTCGGCAACTCCATGCACATCGCCAAGGGGAAGCTCCTCGGCCCGTACGAGATCGTGGCCCACGTGGGCGCGGGCGGCTAAGCTGCAAAAGCCGCCTCACACGCGGGCGTGCAGTTCAGAGATGCCGAGGCGGCTCTGCCGCCGGGCCAAGGGACCGGCGGGTTTTGTCAGCTTGTGAGGGTAGTTAGCCCGCTCTAGCATTCACAGAATCTCCAGGAACTCTTCCGGTTTGACTCGAATATCTTCAAGTATCTTGCGCAGAAGTCCAGGAGATATATCGCGGCCTCGATGATCTGGAACAGTTGTGACTCGACCGTCGCTATGGCGGAACTGTTTATGCGAGCCGCGCTGCCGAACTTCGACGAAACCCAACCGTTCGAGGGCCGCGATCACCTGCCGCAGCTTTACCACACTAGCTCAGGTCAACGAGCTGCGTGCCAATGAATTCGGCTTCCACCTTTGGTTCGCCGTCCTCGAGAAGCATCTCGACCACTTCCTTGAGATTAGCGTTCAGCTCGTCGAGTGTTTCCGCCTGTGTATGAGCACCGGGTAGGCCTGGAACAAACCCGACGTAGAAGCCAGTGTCAGTATCTCGCTCGACGACCGCAGTAAAGGTTCTTCGCATTTCTGAGTAGCCTATCATGGCGTGCGATAGATGTACCCACACGCGAGAGTTCACTATCGCAACGTGAGTAAGCGCGACGTCCGATGCGCCGATAGGGACTCATGGACAACGTCCCGGGAATCATCGACGACATCCCCGGAGTCCTCGACGACTTCTCCGGAGTCATCGGCGACTTCCCCGGAGTCATCGGCGACCTCTCCGGAGTCATTGACGACTTCCCCGGAGTCATCGGCGACTTCCCCGGAGTCATCGGCGACTTCCCCGAAGGCATCGACGACTTCTCCGGAGTCATCGGCGACTTCCCCGAAGGCATCGACGACTTCTCCGGACTTATTGCTGACTTCCCCGGAGTCCTCGACGACTTCTGCGGACTCACTGATGACTTCCCCGGAGTGATCCACGACTTCTCCGGACTCGTTTACAACTTCTCCGAACATTCACGACGACGGTGAACTCATCGTCCGATTTACAGCGCTATTGTTTCGTGCTCCTCGCGTGGCGTGTTCGGTCGGGCTAACGCTTCGCACTGAGCTGCGAGGGGGCTCGGATGCCGAAGCCGACGCGGCACGCCGCCTGCCGCCGTTGCGCCTGATGCGCTGCGGGCGGCGTGCCGCCGTGACGCTCGAAAGACTCCCGAGCCGGCTCGGCCGGCGGGCCAACGGATCGCCCCCTCGTCAGCTCCTGTGCGGAGTTAGGCCGCACGGGCCTACGTGCTACTCTTATTACTTGGCAGTGCGTGCTTCCGAGTGAGCGCGGTAAGTTGCTCACGCTGATGGGGCGTCAGCTGTTGATTCCGTAACGCGATATCGATCTTTTCTAATAGCTGCTTCCGCGCCTCGAGCATCTTCTGTAAGTCGGCAAAGGTAGGAAAAGCTGCTTTCGCGCCCCTAGCGATACTCGCCTCTTCATCTAGGATTTCAAGAAACAGAGACCTCGACATGACGACCTCCTACTCAGAAGAGAGTGCGTTAGTTGGTTCCTAAACGGAAGGCGCCCAGAGCCCGCTGATTCGCACTTGCGTAACGAGACTTCTCGCCTCCTCGTCAGTCAGCCAACCAACGGCCGCGCCACACGCCACGCAGACAATACACCAGCGGTCTCCGACCGCCGCCACGCGGATACGCCTTATCGTGAACTCGGGTCCTGGATCCGGTAACCACGACGGCCAATCTGAAGGCAATGACCACTCGCAAGTCGAGCTCTTGCACTTTAACAAGCCATCACTCCTGAACCGGGGAAACTCTGCAGGTCTAAGTATTAAGGTGCGATCGTTTCGATCCCGGTCCGCGAAGGCAAGTAGAAGGTCGAAAATACGGTCGCACGCTTGGGAGAAACCCTCCGACGTATTGATTATTGCTTGACGAACGATTGGCTGGAACCTCACGGGAAGTTGATCGACTGAAATATTGTGAAACAGTGGTAGAAGCCTCAGCCGTTTATCAATTACCGCGAGACCAAGCAGACTGTCGAGTTCACGTAACGGCCAATCCTTTCGT
This sequence comes from Thermoanaerobaculia bacterium, assembly GCA_036522835.1. Taxonomy (GTDB): domain Bacteria; phylum Acidobacteriota; class Thermoanaerobaculia; order Gp7-AA8; family Gp7-AA8; genus DATDFB01. The sequence goes on from DATDFB010000027.1 coordinate 8,184, forward strand.
ACAAAATTAGGACTCAGGATGACAATACCAACGTGGCAATCTAGCAGCCCGCCTTGAATTTCTTGAATGAGCCCTGTGGTGTCGCCGATAGGTTCATCGGCGGTAGTAAGAAGTCTATAATCCAACCATACTGAAAAGCCGCGGTTCTCAAGCTCATCGGACAGAGGGTCTGCTACTGCGGCTCGATCCTCGCTCGCATAACTGATGAAGAAGTCCCACGCTTTTCGAGGAACACTCACGTTGCGCGCCTTACGATTACCCCCGTCTCGCCGATGATACACGCGCCGCGTGTGAATCAGATAGCAAGTGTGAGTGTGAAGCTAGGTTGTTCATGTCGGCCTAACGTTCTTTCGCTGAGCTGCAGCGCCAGGGCCCACGTGCCGAAGCCGTGCGGCGCGCCGGTTGCGATGCGCGCGCCGCGAATAGCGGCGCGCGAAAAGATGCGGGCGGCGTGCCGCCTTCCGAATTATGATTGTCCGAGGGGCTTCAGCCCCGGACCGAAGCCGGGCGCTGCCAGCTCCAGCGAAAAGTTAGCCCGCAGGGTTACGCCAACTCGTCGATGACCTGTCGATAGATTGGATTGAACTCAAATGCAATCATGATTCGCACGAGTCCGACGTGCGTTGCGAACGCGCCACGTGCCGTACGCATCTCTACCGGTGCGTCTAACGAAGGTATCTGCACTCCATGCTTGAGAATCCTTGCCCGTTCACGCTCAGCGATTTCATGATCATAACGCAACGCATTGTCAACTTGTTTTGTCAGCAACTCTCGCAACCCACCGACTGTCGTGATGCTGAATGCCGCCAGTTCGCGCAGAAGCGGAGCGTAGTCATCCTGAACGGATTTGTTTTCGCGGGGCAGCATCAGGTCAAGAAAAGCCGAAAGCAGCTCAGGCGTTAACACGGCATCGTCCGCCGGACGAACTCCAGCCATGCTACGGGCACGTTCTTCACGATCGATAAGCAACCGTTCAAACTCTAGATCAGAAGCCTCTAAGAAGGCCGAAATGCGCGAGAGCGCACGCCGGAACTGTGGTGGTGCGTCGCTCTCATGCTTGTACTGAAGCAAGTGTGAAGCGCTCGCCCAAATATGCTGCGCAGTGGTTCGGAGTTGGACTTCGACAACCATTCGTCCGTAGTGCATTGGCACGGCACCAGAATGGTATGGGCGAACAATGAAGTGATGCGATGAATAGCCAAACTGATCAGGCTGGAGCCGCTCTGAAGTATCCTCTGCCTTGAAGACATGAAAGTTTCGAAGGAGGAGTTCTTTCACAAGAGGCAGATCACGCTGAAACTGCACCACCACGCGTACTCCGACTAAATCCTGAAGGTCATCGATACTCACAAGCGCCAGGCTGCGCCGACTGATTTTCTCCAGGATGGAGCCCCACGATTTCACGCGAGCATGAACGGGAACGCTTGCGTCGATTCCTTCTCCCTCCAGAAGGTCAGCAAGTGCGGTTCGGACTTCCGCGGCGAGCGCAGTGGCGACCGGCACGCGCTCGAGGTACTGGCGCTCCAACGTGGCGATGTCGGGCGTGCTGTTCATTCTCAATATTGTAGCGCACACATCGTCGGCCGGACTTCTGTCGGGCTAACGCGATCACTCTAAGCTGCAAAAACCGCCTCACATGCCTGCCCCAGGAAGCGGCGCGGCGGCTGCCGCGACTAACAGGCAGTGGCGGGAGCGAACTGCAGCCGACGTGCCGCGGGCGTGCAGTTCGAGCCGCCCGAGGCGGCTCCGCCGCCGAGCCAGGGCTCGGCGGTTTTTGTCAGCTTGTGAGGGCAGTTAGGCCGTCGAACGCATTGGGCCTTTGTCTGTTATTCGGCATCGGTCTCGTCTTGCTTAGCACCAGCACTATTGCCGGTGGGAGAGCTCGGCACCACCGCCATGACAGGCTTGGTTGTTAATGTCTTGATTTGGATGCAAACGGCAAGCACGTATCGCACGACGACCGCTAGGATGATAATGCCGACTACGAGAACGATGTTCCACAGCAACGGATTCGAGATACGGCCCGTCACCAATCCATTGATCACGTCGGCGTTAAATTCAGTAGCATCGATGCGCAGTACTTCGCGTACTGTGGTTTCGCCGGCATCGTTTTGCTCAAGCGCCAGAATAGTTTGCTCACCGTCGACAGCTTCGCCAAATGCATTCCTTATCGTTGCAAGTACGCATACGCGACAGGACCGTTCACCTAACGTGAGCGCTTGCGCAACACCTAATAAGTGAGACGAGGCCAGCGCGAAATGATCGCTACGATAGTAAAGCGCAGGCTCGTCGATTGAAGTCATAAAGCCAAGATGAACGAGACGTTCGGTGACGATGTCAGGCCATCTGGCGCCGCCTGAATACAGCCGCTCGATATGTCGGGCAGTTCTGGAATTGCACGCACGCCCATCAAGCAGTTGCAGACTGGCACTACGATACTGCGGCGGTAGGACCGGCCCGCGCAAAGCGGCTAGAATGGTGATAAACCGTTCATGAAGATGGGATAGCTGTGGGAGATCTCGAAGAGCAAGAGAGTAAGTTTGCAGCCGGCCATTATGGATTGAAAATGAGACCTCGCCGATATCGTCGGCCAACTTTACTGATTGATGAAACGGCAAATTGTTATGTTCGGTGCGAGCGACAATCGAAAGGCGATAATTGCCATCGCGTATCGTTCCGCGCGCACGAGCGATTCGGCCGACAGCACTCTTGAGGTCGTCGCCAGTCACGCTCCTATCGTCTAGCTCGCTTTGTGACTCTTGGACAGGCAGCCAGATGTCAATGATTGGCGAAACTGCTTCGCGGCGCTTAAGATCTTGAGCAAACTGGCGGTATGCGAGAGAGGAGCTTAGCCGGCGCAGAATGGCAGTTTGGACATCACGCGCACTGGCTTTACGCCACCATCGACCAATTCCGAAGTACCCGACTAACAGCGCCGCCGCTAAGACACTGCCGCCTATAACCGCTCGAAAAGTCCAAACGTGATATCGCCGCATTCACAATAGGCGTGTAAGCTAGCGCCAAATCCCTACCCACGGATTTGGAAACTGTCGGTAACGAAACTAATCGCGCGTTTTGCTGGTCGCGGCCCGTTCCTCACTTTGCGGCGCTATGCGGCGGGAAACGTGATGTTTACAACGAATGAGCATTCTGGCGCCGGTGATATCACGCTGTCCACGCAATCGGCCTAACGGCAGTTGGATAGCCCCGTGTAGCCGCATATCTGGCGTCAATCGGCTTCATATCTAAGTCGCTCGGCCTTGGCCGTGACGATCTACGCCGCGCCGCGATGCTCGACAGACGAGGCTTTGTACGTCAGGCTTCTATAGCGTTCGGGGACAGTGGGACGAGGTGCCGCGCGACGCGTTCCTCAACCGGGCACGTGGCCGATTCCGTCTCGCATTGAGCACATCGAGCTCGTCTTTCCGAAGTATTTCCGATCTTCGAATGACACACCGCGCCGGCTGGCTTTGACGCACACGGAACGGCACCTGGCTCGTCGATGCCGGCTGTACGCGCGGAACGTTCCGGATCGGGACGCTGGCGAGCTTCGTTGCCGGCGCGCTCAGGCCGCCGCCGTCTGGTCCGCGGTGATGCGGCCGTCGCGGATCTCTACCGTGCGGCCGGCGCGCTTGGCCAGCGCTGGGTCGTGCGTGATCACCACCACCGTCCGTCCCGCCTTCCAGAGGTCTTCGAACAGCGACATGATGTCGGTGCCGGCGCTGGAGTCGAGGTTGCCGGTCGGCTCGTCGGCGAGGACGATGTCCGGATCCATGGCCAGGGCGCGGGCGATGGCCACGCGCTGCATCTGCCCGCCGGAGAGCTCGGTCGGCTTGTGATCGAGCCGTTCGCCCAAGCCCACGCGCGTGAGGAGCTCGGCGGCGCGCTCGCGGCGCGTGGCCGACGGAATCCCGCCGAACAGCATCGGCAGCTCCACGTTCTCCTGCGCCGTGATGTGCGGGAGCAGATTGAAATTCTGAAAGACGAAGCCGACGCGGCGGTTCCGGATGTCGGCGAGCTGGTCGCGCGTCACGCCGGCCACGTTCTCGCCGGCCAGCTCGTACTTGCCCGACGTGGGCGTGTCGAGGCAGCCGACGAGATTCATCAGCGTCGACTTCCCCGATCCCGACGGCCCGACGATGGCCACCATCTCGCCTTTGCCGATGTGGAGGTCGATCCCTTTCAGCGCCTCGACCGTCACCTTGCCGGTGTCGTAAACCTTCCGAATGTTCTCCATGGAGATGATCGTCATAAAGAGATTGTCCTATTCGTACCGCAGCGTGGCCGCCGGATCGATCGAGGCGGCCCGCCGCGCCGGGAAATAGCCGGCCAGGAGGCCGATCAAGCCGAGGATCAGCGACGTGGCCACGCCGATCTGCGGCGACAGCGTGGGACGTCCGAGGAAGGCCATCACTCTGTTGTGCTCGAGGGGGATGAGGCCGGCCAGCGAGACGAGCAGCGTGGCGATGATGATGCCGAGCGCGCCGCCGATGAGGGTGTAGAGCACCCCCTCCAGCACGAACGGCATGATGATCCAGCGCCGCTTGGCGCCGAGGGCCATCTTCACGCCGATCTCGCGCGTGCGCTCCTTGATGACCGCGAACATGATGTTGGCCACGCCGACGCCGCCGATGAGCAGCGTCAGCGCGCCGACGATGCCGAGGAACATCTCGATGCCGATGGCGATCATCATCGTCACCTTCGAGCTCTCCACCGTGTTCCACGTCCCGAACGCGCGGTCATCCTCGGGGTCGTAGCCGAACTTCGGCCCCATGATCGAATTGAATTTCTTCAGCTCCCCCGCCATCTCCTCGGGGGTCTTGGTCTCGATGAGCATGTTGTTCAGGCGCTGGCGTCCGAACTGGGCCTTGAACGTCGAGATCGGAATGCAGGCGTGCTGCGCATCCGGCCCCTGATACGTCCCCATCTGGGTCTTGTGCTGCATCACGCCGATGACCACGTACGGCGAGTTGTTGATGAGGATGGTCTTGCCGACCGGATTCGCGCCCTTGCCGAACAGATCGTCCGCCATCTCGTCGCCGAGAAAGGCCACGCGTCGGCGCTGCTCGTCGTCTTCCGACGAAAGCCAGCGCCCGCCGGCGACGGGGAAGTGCTTGCGGGCGTCGCCGTATTCGACGTTAACACCGTTAACCCGCCCGTTGATGGTCTTGCGCTCGTAGGTGATGGCGGTGCGCCAGGAGACGACCTCGCCGATGACCGACTTCAGCTCCGGCATGCGCTGGCGCACGAACTCGAGGTCGTCGATGCGCGGGCGGATCGGCCGGCCGGGCGGCATCCCCTTCCACGGCTTCGTCGTCTCGCCCGGCCAGAGGACGGCGATGTTCTCTCCCATCGCCCGCCGGTTCTTATCGAGCTGGCGCTTCAATCCCTCGCCGAACGCGAGGAGGAGAAGAATCGCGACTGTGCCCCATGCGATCGACGCGATCGTGAGAAAGGCGCGCTTCTTCTGCAGCTGTCCGGCGCTGGAGAAGAGGGAGAGGATGATGTGGACGTCTTTTTTCATAGCTTCATCGCCACGACGGGATCGAGGCGCGCGGCGTCGCGCGCGGGGAAGTAGCCCGCCACGAGCCCCACGATCCCGAGCGCCGCCGCGGTGAGCGCGGCCACGAGCGGCGAGACCTCGGGACGGCCGACGTATTCGACGAACTGTTCGGGGAAGACGGCGCAGATGCCGAAGGAGATGGCGAAGCCGATGGCGCCGCCGAAGAGCGTGACGATCAGCGTCTCCAGGAGGAACTGGCGCAGGATGAAGCCCGACTTCGCGCCGAGGGCCATCTTGATGCCGATCTCTCGCGTCCGTTCTTCCACGATCACGTTCATGATGTTCGACACGCCGATGCCGCCGACGATGAGCGTCAGCACGCCGACGATGCCGAGAAAGGCGTTGAAGGCGAGCATGAACACGTCGAAGAAATGGAACTGCTCGGTCGTGTCCCAGATCGACAGCGCTTCCTTGTCGTTCTTGTCGAAGCGCAGCCGCTTGCCGAAGGCCTCGCGCAGCCGCTCGGTGAGCTGCTTCGAGCCGTTCGGATCGGCCGGCTGCAGGACCATGTTGTCGACGTACTTGTCGCCGCTGAGCGCGCGGAACGTGGAGGAGGGGATGAACGCCTTCTCGTTGTCGCGGCCGCTGTAGCTCGAGTCCTGCGGTTTTTTCTTCAGCACGCCGATCACCTGGAACGGCGACTGGTTGAGGAGCAGGATCTTTCCGATGGCGTCGGTGTCGCCGAAGATGTTCGTCTTCAGCTGATCGCCGAGGAAGATCACCCGGCGCTGCTCGCCGTCGTCGATCGGATTGATGAAGCGCCCGCCCGGATCGGGGATGAGATTGCGCATGGCCCCGAACTCCGCGGTCACGCCGGAGATGTCGACCGACATCGTCTTCGTGCCGTAGTCGAGGCGCATGGAGTTCATGTACTCGCCGGAGATCCGCCGCAGCCCCGGCACCTCGCTGCGGATGGCGCTGATGTCGTCTTCGGCGATGCGCAGCCGGCGTCCCTTGCCGAGCCCTTCGTACGGAATCGACGTGAGCCCCGGCCAGACGATGCAGATGCGATCGCCGAGGCCGGCCGTGTTCTTGATGAGCTGCTTGTGCAGCCCCGTCCCGAAGGCGAGCATCAGACTGATCGCCACCGTCCCCCACACGATCCCGAACACCGTCAGGAACGTGCGGAGCTTCTCGGTACGAATGTCGCGGAAGAGCTGGCGGAGGACGTCTTTCATGGTTGCTCGGTTACGCGGTTGCTCGGTTACGCGGCGCTGCGCAACTGCGCAACCGCGCGACCGCGCAACTGCCTAGGAAATCTCCTTCGGCGGCCTCTCCACCACCTTATCCCCCTTCTTCAACCCCGCCACGATCTCGATGTTGAGGCCGTCGGAGATGCCGGTCTTGATCTCGACTTTGCGCGGTTCTTCTTTCGGCTTCGCGGAGGGCAATTCGACGTAAGTCTTTTTGCCGCCGTCTTCGAAGAGGACCAGGCGCTCGGGGAGGACCAGGACGTCTTTCTTTTCGCGGATGATCACGTCGGCGTTCGCGGAGTAGCCGGCGCGGAGGGTGATCTTCTGATTCGGGTCGAGCTCGATCTCGACGTCGAAGAGCGTCGCTCCTTCTTTCTGCTGCGCCTGCGGCGCGATGCGCGCGACCTTGCCGGTCACGACGTCGGTCGGCAGCGCGCCGACTTTGATGCGCGCGGTCATGCCGACCGAGAGCTTGCCGACGTCGATCTCATCGACCGTGCCTTTGAAAATCAGGTCCGACATGTTGGCGACGGTGGCCATCTCCGTGCCGGGCTGGTACGACGTCAACGGCACGATCGGATCGCCTTCGTTGACCGAGCGGGTGAGAATCGTGCCGGCGGCCGGCGCGCGGATAATCGATTCGGTGGAGTTGCTGGTGAGCCGTCCGCGGCGCGTCAGCTCGCGGTCCTGCTGCGCTTTCATCAGCGCCACGCGCGCGAGCTCGTACGATTCCTTCTTCGCGTCGACGTCCGACTTCGGCAGCACGCCGCCGCGCGAGAGCTCCTGCGCGCGCTGGTAATCGCTTTCCGCGCGGCGGAACGAGGCCGTCGCCGATTCGACGCGGCGATCGACTTCCGTCACTTCCAGCGGCGTCGGATCGGGCGCGATCTCGAACAGCGCATCGCCGGCCTTGACCGTGTCGCCGACCTGCACCAGCGCGCGGCGCACGATGCCGGAGATCTTCGACTTCACCTGGAACTTCTGGCGCGGCTGAATCTGGCCCACCGCGACCGCCTTCTCGACGATCGTGCCGGTGGTGGCTTCGACTTCCTTCAGCCCGCCTTCTTTCTTCGAGCCGTTGCGGACGACGGCATAGACTCCCACCGTCACCGCCGCGGCAAGGATCAGAAACAGAAGGACTTTTGCGAGTCTCGACATGGACGAAGCTTCTCCTGACGGACAATTACGCCGCGAAGTACGAAAAGTTTCAGCGATGAATTCCCGGCTCGTCTGTCCCCATTGCAAGGTCGCGCTCGACGTGACGTTCTGCTGCCCCCGCTGTGTCCGCTGCTATCCGGACGGCGACTTCTCCGAGGGCCGCTATTACGATCACTTCGACGGCACGACTCCATTGACGCCGGAGCACGTGAAAGGTTTGGGGTTGGAGCTCGAAGGCACGCGGCGGCGGATTCTGGATTTCTACCTGCCGCTCCTGCCGCCGGCGGCGCGCGTCCTCGATTGCGGCTGCGGCAACGGTCTCTCGGTCGATCTCCTCATCGAGCACGGGTTCGATGCCTGGGGCAACGATCTCTCGCAGCTGCGCAAGTGGCAGTGGCGCGAGCGCGCGCATCGCGACCGGCTCGTCGTCGCGTCGGCGCTCTCGTTGCCTTTTCCCGACGACGCGTTCGACGTGATCCTCTCGTCGGGCGTCATCGAGCACATCGGCGTCTCCGAAACCTCCATCCCTCGCTATGCCGTGACGCCGCTGCCGAATCGCGATGAGCTGCGCGCGCAGTTTCTGCGCGAGCTGTTGCGCGTGGCGCCGACGGTCTACCTCGACTGCCCGAACGGCGCGTTCCCGATCGACTTCTGGCACGGCGACGAGCCCGGCAGCGCGCGCTTCCACTCGCTGGGCGAAGGATTCCTGCCGACGTTTCGCGAGATCCGCGCGCTCGCTCCCCACGCCGAGCCGCTCTCGCCGTACAAGCGCCTCCAGTTCCGCCAGGCCGCGCAGCATTGGTACGGCCGCGCACTCGCGCGGCCGGCGGAGTGGTTCTTCCGATTCATGCCGCGCTTCGTCGCGAAGAGCGCGCTGAATCCGTTCCTGGTCGTGCGCGTGACGCGCTAGCTGAGCTGGTTCGTCGCGACGAGGATCAGCTCCGCGAATCCGAATTTCCCGTGACGCTGGAACAGCGGTTTCCAGCATGGCTGCTGCGACAAATACGAATGACGGTCGCCGAGGATCAGACCGGCGATCACTTCCGTCACGATGCGGCCCCCGACCGGCCCGAGCCGGATCGGCGTGTCGTCGTCTTTGAACTGCTGTTGCGCCTCGGAGAGGACGTAGAACCATAGCGGCGCGTTGTTGGCGAACTTCTCCGAAATGTCGACGAGCCGCTTGTTTTTTGGCGAGTCTTCTTCGGTCGCTTTGCCGACACGCAGATCGTCGTCCGGGATCGGCTCGATGCACATATGCCGCGCGACGGTCTGTCCCGACGGCAGCGACATCGACCTACCGCGAAGGAGATTGCGCTGGGCGAGCGACGGGATGCCGTCGGTGATGAACGGCAGGTTTCGCAGCGGATCGACGAGCGAGGTGTCGATCTTGTACGCCGGCTGCACGCGATTCTTCCCGACGTTCGGCGAGCTGGCGTTGATGTGGAAGAAGAGCTTCCATTCGATCGCCCAGTTGGACGGAAAACGCTGGAAGCCGCGCAGATCGAGCTCGGTGGTGGAGAAGATCGGGAAGCGCGGCGGCAGGCCGACGCTGAGCCGGTACTGCGGCCGCACCATGGAGTGTCCGAAGCGGTACGCGCCAACCGAAAACTCGATCGGCATGAACGGCTCGTTGCGCCAGTGAAAGAAGCGCAGGTCGGGCCGGTCCTTGTAGATCGACGTGTCGTGCTTGAGGCTCGGCAGGACCGCGAAGACGTTCTTCTCGCCGGCGATGGTCGGCAGGAAATCGTGCAGGACGGCCCATTGATAGTGCCAGCGGACGATGCGTTGCAATTCCGGGAACGTCGCGCCGGGGAAGAGGTCGGCGATGCGGTTGTGAAAGCGGAGAAAGATGCCCTGCAGCTGCGAGACGATCACGTTCTCGTCGTTGCGCGGGTCGCCGATGAGCGCGCGCGCCGGCGTCGCCGCGTTGCGCGGAAGGTCGCGGGTGTCGGGGTCGTCGGCGTTGCCGGTCAGCGGATCGCCGAGAAGGAACTTGCGGCCCGCGGGCTGCTCGTAGAGGTACGGCTGATCGTCGGGGCCGCGGCCGTAGACGGAATCGAGATCGAATCGCGGCGTGCGGAAGTCGACCAGACCGTCCGGGTCATTCAGCTTCTGCAGACTGCTGGCCGGATCGAAGGTGATGTCGTGGTCGATGAACTGGCCGACATACGTGTAGCCGGCGGCGATGCCGCGGTTCTCCTCGGGGTCGAGCACGTTCTCGTCGGCGTCGTCTTCCGGCTCCGCGGTCATGGCGTCGGCGAGCGCGATGAGATCCGCCTCCTCGTGCTCCGCGGCCGGCAGGCTCCGGAACATCCTGCCGAATCGCCCCTCGTACTGTTCGGACCTGCGCGGCACGTCGAGGCCGCGGACTCCGAGGCCATGGGCGCGGGCGACATTGCGGAAATCGAACGTGGCGCTCCGATCTTTGGGCATAGAGGTTCTCCTTATAGATATGGAGTGCCACAGAAAAGGAAATTCCCCCTGGCGGGCCGCTAAATCGGCGGCCCGGGCGGGATCTCCGGCAACTTCGGCGCCTGCCAAGCCTCGGCCGGACGTTCGAGGAAGCGCTTGATGTCGTCGCGGGTCATGGCCCGGTGGGCGTTCTCGGCCGGGTCGGTTAACGGTGTTAACCGCGCGCTCAGGCGGCGCAACGCATCCGAGGCCTCGGCGCGCACTTGCGGATCGGCGTCGCGATTCGCGGCCAGCTCCGCGAGGCGGACGAAGAGCACCGTGCGCGTGGCGCGGGTGATGCGGCCTTCGCGCGCGGCGACGTCGATCAGCGAGTCGAGCACGTCGCGCAGCGGCAGCTCGTTCTGCTGCGCCAGGCGCGCGCAACGGGCAGGATCGAGCAGCGCCGAGATCGTGAGGTCGGCGCTCGTCGTTGCCGCCGCGATCGGATCGAACGTCGGATCGGTGTGACGGGCGAAGCGCTCCGTGTTCGCATCGCCCGTGGCATACGCGGGCGGCGGAATCAGATCGACGATGCGCTGCGGGATCGTGAGAAAGGACGGCTGCAGCGTTTCGAGAATCGCGTTCAACGCCTCGCGCTGCTGCTTCGCCGGCACGACCTTCGGCGGCGTGCGGTCGTACGTGAAGGAAACGCCGCCGATCGATTTCGCCGCCGCTTCGAGTTGATAGCGATGATGGAGATAGAGCGGCACGAGCGTGACTTCGAGATCGCCGACCGTGTCGGCGCCGAACTGCTCGAGCGCGATGCGCCGCACTTCGATCTCGTGGCGCAGCATGGCCACCGGATCGGAGCCGCTGTCCCACACCGAGCCGAGCGGATGCGCGCCGCTCACCGGACGCGAATGCGGATCGGAGACGAACAGCGGCACCGCCGCCGCGAGCGCATCCAGCTCCGCATCATTCTTCACCGGCTGATACACGTACTTGATCGCCGCGATGTCGTACGGTCCGACGCCCGTCGCATAGGCCTCGGACAAATCGAGGCACTGTGTCATCCTGAGGCGCGTAGACGCCGAAGGATCCCCCGCATTCTGCGCCGGGGATCCCTCGCTACGCTCGGGATGACACGGGGTGATCTTCACGTACGGCGCGGGGTAGTCCATCACCGACGCGCGGCCGTACGTCGACGCGGCCATGTTGTGATCGAGGCCGAGGGTGTGGCCGACTTCGTGCGCGGCCAGCTGGCGGATGCGCGCCAGGGCCATCAGCGTCGGCGAGGTTTTCGGATCGAGGTCGTCGTACACGGCATTGAGGCCGCGGGCGATGAGCACGTCCTGGCGGATGCGCAGCGAGCCGAGGAGCACGTTGCCCTTGATGATCTCGCCGGTGCGCGGATCGGTCACGCCGCCGCCGTACGACCAGCCGCGCGTGGAGCGGTGCACCCAGTTGATCATGTTGTAGCGGATGTCGAGCGGATCGGCGTCGGGCGGCAGCACCTTCACCTGGAATCCGTTCGGAAATCCCGCCGCCTCGAAGGCGTGATTCCACCACGACGCTCCTTCGACGAGCGCGCTGCGGATCGGCTCCGGCACGCCGTTGTCGACGTAGTAGACGAGCGGTTTTCCCGCCTCCATGCGGTGCCGCGAGATCCAGTGCTTCGAGATCGGCTCGGTGAAGGGCGAGGCGTAGTCGTAGAAGTCGGGACCGAAGATGCCGACGCGCGGATCGGCGCGCCGCGGCGTGAAGCCGGGCGGCGGCGAGGCGACGAAGGAGTGATGCTCGCGCACGGTGACGATGTCGGCGGTGGGCGTGACGCCGCTCACCAGATTGCCGGGACGGTCGTTGGTCGTGAACGTGAGCGTCGCTTCGACTTCGGTGTTGAGCGGAAAGGCCTTCGTGCGCGGCAGGTAGATGGCGCTGCGGTTCTTGTCGAGCGAGTACGAGCCTTGTTGCGTGTCGCGCAAACGCCGCGCCACGCCGTGCGCATCGCTGAGGAAGAAATCGGTGGCGTCGACGAGCACGCCGTTGGCGGTGGTCGATTCGACTTTGAACGCGGCCAGCACCGACTGCGCGAATGATTCCTCGACGGCGCGCCGCTCGGCGGCGTCGTTCGAGAGGGCGCGATAGTTGTAGTTCGGCTCGATCATCAGCACGCGCGGGCCGACGCGCTCGAAGCGGATGATGTGCGTCGCGCCCAGCTGATGGCGATCGAGCCCGATCGGATTCGAGCCCACGCCCGAGGCCAGCGAGACCTGCCAGATCAGCTCCTCGCCGAAGCGCGTGATCTCCATCATCAGCTTCCCGTTCTCCGCGTCCCAGCGGAGGGGGAGGAAGCCGTCGAGCACTTGGGTGCCGGG
>DATDFB010000028.1:0-4862 GCA_036522835.1 Thermoanaerobaculia bacterium
GGTGTAGTTGTGCGTGACGCCGAAGACGAGCCCGGTGCGCTGCACCGTCTGGACGAGATCGAGCGCGTCCGCGACGGTCGTCGTCATCGGCTTGTCGCAGATCACGTCGATGCCGCGATCGAGAAACGCGCGGGCGATCGCATGATGGCTGTCGTTCGGCGTGACGATGCTCACGACCTCGATGCCGTCGCCCCCGGCCCGGTGCGCCTCGGCGGCCGCCATGTCGGCGAAATTCGTGTAGACGCGATCGCGCGCGAGGCCGAGCTCCGCGCCTGATTCCTTGGCGCGCTCGGGATCGGACGACAGCGCGCCCGCGACCAGCTCGTACTGGCCGTCCATGCGGGCACAGAGCCGGTGCACACCGCCGATGAACGCCCCTCGGCCGCCGCCTACCATGCCGAGTCGCAACGGTGCGCTCAGGTCCTCACCCCCTGACCCCCTCTCCCTTCAGGAGAGGGGGAACGAATGCCAAGCATCTGGAGATTCGCGGTCTGATCGGTCCCGGCGTCCGCGAAATCATCGAACGCGTGCTCGGTGGTGCGAATGATGTGGTCGGCGATGAACTTCGCGCCTTCGCGTGCTCCGTCCTCGGGATGCTTGATGCAGCACTCCCACTCGAGCACCGCCCAGCCGGGATAGTCGTACTGCGCGAGCTTCGAGAAGATTGCCTTGAAGTTCACCTGCCCATCACCGAGTGACCGGAACCGCCCCGCGCGATCGATCCACGACTGAAATCCGCCGTACACGCCCTGCCGCCCCGTCGGGTTGAACTCGGCGTCCTTGACGTGGAACATGCGAATGCGGTCGTGATAGAGATCGATGTACTCGAGATAGTCGAGCTGCTGCAGCACGAAGTGGCTGGGATCGTAGAGAAGATTGCAGCGCTTGTGCCCGCCGACCCGCTCGAGGAACATCTCGAACGTCACGCCGTCGTGCAAATCTTCACCGGGATGAATTTCGAAACAGGCGTTGACGCCCTGCTCGTCGAAGAAATCGAGAATCGGACGCCAGCGCTTCGCGAGCTCGTCGAACGCGGTTTCGATCAGCCCGGCCGGCCGCTGCGGAAACGGATAGAAGTACGGCCACGCCAGGCAGCCGGAGAATGTGGCGTGCTCGGTGATGCCGAGGCGGCGCGACGCGCGCGCCGCGAACTTCAGCTGCTCGACCGCCCACGCCGCGCGCGCGGCCGGCTTGCCGCGGACCTCGGGTGCCGCAAAGCCGTCGACTGCCGTGTCGTACGCCGGATGCACGGCCACGAGATGACCCTGCAGATGCGTCGACAACTCCGTCACCTGCAAGCCCCGCTCGGCCAGAATCCCCTTGACTTCGTCACAGTAGGTCTGGCTCTCGGCCGCCTTCTTGAGGTCGAACAGGCGCGCGTCCCACGTCGGGATCTGCACGCCCTTGAAGCCGAGCCCGGCGGCCCACCCGGCGATGCTTTTCAGATTATTGAATGGCGGCGCGTCGCCCGCGAACTGCGCCAGGAAGATGGCGGGACCCTTGATGGTCTTCATGGCGCCTAAACTATTTCAAAACCAGACCCTTCGCTGCAGCGAACCCCCGCCGGCCCGGTTTTGCGCTTACGGCACGAGCAGCAGTGCGACCAACCCGCCGCCGTCTTCCGTAACGATCTCGACGCCATTCGGCACGACCCACTCCTTCCCGTCCACCAGCAGATTGAAGCGATACGTGCCCGGCCGCAGTGCGAGCGCGCCCGTCCAGATGTCGGAGCCGATGGCCGAAAGCGCATGCGTCTGCCAGCCGTCCCAATTCCCCGCGATGGCGACTGACGACGCGCCCTCCATGCGGAATCGCACGATGGTGCTGTCGCCGCGCCGCTCCGGTTCGAGCGGCGGCCACGTCGGCTGCGGTGCAGCCTCCGGCGCCGCGCGGCGCGCCGTGAACAGCCGCAGTCCCGCCGTCACATATCCGCCGCGCGGCAGGCCCTGGTACGGATCGGCCAGGTAGCTGCCCCCGCCCAGCTCGAGCGCGACGCGCGGCGTCGGGAAGATGCGCACCTGCACGCCGCCGGCCGCTTTCGAGCCGTACGCCGAGCTGACGCGCGCGGTCGCCCAAACGCTGGTGGCGACGGGGCGACGATTGGCGGTGACGCTCGCCGTCGCATCAGTGAACCATGCGCCGAGGAACCGAGTCGGCTCGACGTTGACGCTGTAGTCGAGTGCGCCGGCTCGCCACCAGGTTCGCGCACGCACGTGCAGCGCGGTGACCGATGGCGCGCCGGCGATCCAGCCGGCCGAGGGGCCGGCACCGAGTCCCACACCCCAGCTTTGTCCCCACCACAGCAGCTCGGCCACGCCGTGCGTCGCGGCGGTCCAGCCGCCGTCGGTGCGCGCCGTTCCCAGCGCGCTGCCCTGAAGCCCGAGCCGCACGCCACCGAAGGCGGGCGGTGTGACCACCCAAACGTCACCACGGCCCTGGCTCGACCAGACACCGAGCGGCAGCGACGCGAATGTGCCGGCAAGACTGAGACTCGCATGAGAAGCATCGAGCGTATACGCCGGCGAGAACGACGCCGTGCTGACCTTGGTGCCGCCGGCATAGCGGACCGTCCCGACGCCAATGCCAAACGATCCCTGCGACTGCGCGCGCGCCGCCGGCGTGAAGCCGGCGAGCAACGCAAACACAACATGAGGCGCGACGCTTGCGCGCCGCGCCTCACGAGATTCGACCTGACTACCAAGCGGCCGAAACATTACGGCCGATGGCTACCTGCCTGGCTGCCTGCGTCCGCCGGCTTCTTGGACGGCGAAGCCGGGACAGCGGGAGTCGCGGGCGTCGCCGCGCCGCCACTCGAGCTGGGAGTCGCCGGAACAGCGCGCGTCGCGGGCGTCACCGGGCGATTGGCCGTGCCCGACGCGTTGCCGCGGACCTTCGTGGCGCGATGCTGCGCGACTTTCGACTTCGCGGTGTCGGACGCTTCCTGCGCCGGCACCTGCGGGTTCTGGCGATGCGCCGCCACCTTGGACTTCGCGGTGTCGGACGCGTTCGCGTTTGGAACGCCCTGCGCCGACAGCACGCTCGGAACGGCGAGCACCGCGGCGAGGATGAGAACGTTGCGAAGCATGGTACCTCCGAGTGAGTCCCTGATTGACGCTTCTGAGCAACGGCGTAAAGACCGCGCGAGCGGCCTCGAAGTAACGTTCCGCTCCTGCACGTGTGCGCCGTATCACATGACGACTGGTCCTGAGCCTCGAAGCGTTGTACGCAGGATGAGATCGCAATACTCGAAGCGGCGGTCGCGCCGCACGCAGTCGCCGCGCGCGAGCTCGAGCGGTTGGGGAAAAAGGGGACCCGCGTAGACGCAGGTGTGGAATTCCCCGCGCTCGCCGCACGGATCGACGGCGGGCGGCAACGTATCGAGCAATGCGCTGTCGTACTCGCGTCCCGCCCACTCGGGCCCCAGCTGCTGAGTATCCACGCAGCAGAGTATTGCGCGGAAGCCGTTCGACACGAATTCGCGCCCAAGGGCAGCGGTGTCGAGTCCCCAAAGTGGGAAGAGCGGTTGCCACTCGCGGCCCGCGAGCAGCCGTTCGCGGTACGCGCGCACATCCTCGAGGAACAAGTCCCCGAACGCGATGGTCCCCGCGGTCGGCAACGCCGCGCGGGCACGGGCTAGCGCTGCGAGGAACGCCGCCTCGTACTCGGCATTCGTCGCGGCCGGCGGAATCGTCGCCTCATATAGAGGAAGGCCGAGCGCCTGGACTTGCGCATCGAGGATACTGCGCCGGATTCCGTGCATGCTGATGCGCTCGTAGTCCCGAGTGATCGTCGTGACGAGACCGACCGCCTCGTAGCGCGGGTCGCGACGCAAGTAGTGCAGCAGCAATGCGCTGTCTTTGCCGCCGCTCCATGACACGATTACCGGGATGCGTGTCTCAGCCATGGATCATCGGCGGTACTGCCGCAGCCGCTTCTCCCGCCACGCCACCACGCCCGTCGCGGCGAGACAGCCGATTCCGCCGCTCACCACGGAAAATACGGGGCCGAGAAACTGCGCCGTCACGCCCGCTTCGAGCTCGCCGAGCTGCGGGCCGCCCATGAAGAACATCATGTTCACGCCAGTCATGCGGCCGCGCAGCTCGTCCGGGGTCTCGAGCTGGCGGATGATGTTGCGGATGACGGTGCTCACCGTATCGGCCGCGCCGACGCACGCCAGGCACAGCAACGTGAGCCAGAAGCTCACCGAGAATCCGAAGACCACCGTCGCCGCTCCATACGCGGCGACCGACCAGAGCAGCACGACGCCGCGGCGGTCGATCTTGTCGATCGTATGGGCCGTGATGAAGCCCGCCACCACCGCCCCGACCGACGGCGCGGCATAGAGCCAGCCGTAGCCGCGCGCGCCGACGTGGAGAATATCCTGCGCGAAAATCGGCAGCAGCGCCGTCGCCGACGCGAAGAACGTCGCGATGAAGTCGAGCAACATCGTCGAGCGCACGATCGCGTGGGCGAACACGAAGCGCAGGCCTTCGACCGCCGCGGCCCACGTAATCCGGCTGGACGCCGGCACGTCGCCCGCCGGCTGGCGGTAGCGCATCAGGACCAACGCCACGAGCACCATCAGGAATGACGCGGCGTTCGCGGCGTACACCCAGCCGAGTCCCGCTCCCGCGATCACGAGTCCGGCGAGCGTCGGCCCGAGCACGGACGCGATCTGAAACATCAACGTGTTCAGACTGATCGCGCTCGAGAGGTGCTCGCGCGGCACGAGGTTCGGGATGAGCGACTGGCGCGCCGGGCCGTCGAACGACGCCGCGGCCGACGACAGCGCGGCGAGCAGATAGATCGGCCACACCGTCCGCAGGCCCCCGAACGTGAGCGCGGCGAGCGTCGCGGCGAAG
>DATDFB010000029.1:0-32141 GCA_036522835.1 Thermoanaerobaculia bacterium
CGCCGCCGCCGGCGCAACGAGCGCCGCACACCTCGGCGCCGCGGCCATGCTCGGCGTTCACCACCGCTCGGCGGCGAAGGTCCTGACCCGCCAGCAGCAGCAGAAGGCGCGCGACGAAGCGAAGCGGAAGGAAGTCGTCGACAAGATCGAGTCGATCTACGCCGCCACGAAGGCGCGCGTCGAGACGAAGCTCAACGACCTCGACACCGAGGTGAACCGCCTCTTCGATGTCGGCGTCGACGGCGCCATCGCCACCATGACGCTCTACGTCAACGAGCGCATCGACGCCTGGAAGTCGGACCGCTATCGCTGGAATCCCTTCGCCTGGGCGAAAGACAAGTTGGTCGGGCTGCCCGACGAGGCCAACGTCTTCTACGAAGAGGGGCGCCGGGTCTTCCAGGCCAGGATGGACAGGCTGATCGTGCTCGTGGCCGACGTGGTCGAGCTGCGCCTCAAGCAGGCCAAGGCGGAGGTGACCAAGGGAAAGGACGAGATCGAGACGTACGTGAAGAGTCAGCCGAAGGAGCTGCAGCACGTCGCCCAGCAGGCCCAGACCGACGTCAACGCGCGCTTCCAGGAGCTGGAAGGGAGCATCGAGGAGAAGAAAAACTCTCTCGCCCAGTCGCTGGCGCAGAAGTACAAGGAGGGCTTCGACAAGTCCAACGAGGCGCTCAAGGCCATTCAGGAAGCGAACAAAGGCCTCGTCACGAAGTTCGCCGAGAAGCTCGGCGAGATCATCAAGGCGCTGCGCGAGTTCAAGCAGCGCGTGGTGGCGGCGCTTAAGAAGAGCGACGACACGATCAGCCGGATCATCTCCGACCCGATCGGCTTCCTCGGCAATCTGATCGACGCCGTCAAAGGCGGCATCAGCCGCTTCGTCGACAACATCTGGGTCCACCTCAAGGCGGGCTTCCTGGAGTGGCTGTTCGGCAATCTCCCGCCGGGCGTGGAGATTCCGACGGACGTCTCCATCGGCTCGATCTTCAAGCTCGTCCTCGGCGTGCTCGGCATCACCTACGACCGCATGCGCGCCAAGGCCGTGAAGCTCATCGGCGAGCGCAACGTCAAGATCATCGAGAAGGTCGTCAGCTACATCAAGACGCTCATCACCGGCGGCATCGCCGCGCTGTGGGAGGAGGTCAAGACCGATCTTTCGAACCTCAAGGAGATGGTCTTCGATGCGCTGCAGGATTGGCTCATCACCACGCTCATCAAGAAGGCCGTCGCGAAGATCGTCCTGCTCTTCAACCCTGTCGGCGCCATCATCCAGGCCATCCTCGGCATCATCGACATCGTGATGTTCGTCGTCGAGAACGCCAAGAAGATCCTGGCTTTCGTGGAGTCGGTGATCAACTCCATCGCCGACATCGCCTCGGGGATGATCGACAACGCCATCAAGAAGGTCGAAGACGCGCTGGCCCGCACCATCCCGCTCCTCATCAGCTTCCTGGCCCGCTTCCTGGGCCTGAGCGGGATCACCGAGAAGATCCGCGAGTTCATCTTCAAGGTACAGGATCGCGTCGACAAGGCCATCGACAAGGCCATCGCCAAGATCGTGGAGACGATGAAGAAGGTGTTGGGAGGATCGGCGGCGACCGACGACGAGAAGCAGAAGAAGCTCGACGACGCCCTCACCGCCGGCCAGACGGCATTCGACAAGTTCAGCGGCCATCCGGTCGGCATTGCCGTCCTGCGGCCGCTTCTCGCCGCCATCCGCATCCGTTACGGCCTGACGCGGCTCGAGCCGGTGCAGGACGGAACGGTCTGGTCCATCGAAGGCGAGATCAACCCGAAAGGGAAGCGTCGCACAAAAGCAGAGATCGCAGCCCAAAACGACGCGGAAGCGCAGAACGTCGCCGTAGGCAATGACGTGCGCCTCGTCGGCAGCCGGCAGTTGGCCGGCAAAGTGACCAAGGTCCATACCGATGAGGCGACAAAAAGAAAAGTGCGGCTGGAATGGCAGACGACGCATAAGGGATCCGCGACGCGGATCGAGCTGCGCGTCGACGATTACAAGAAGAAGTGGCGGTATCAGAATCCCGAAGAGCGAAACATCGAGGAAGAGGAGCTCAAGGAGCACAACAAGGAGAACAAGTGGACCGACATGAACGTCGCCCGCCGAGTGCTGAATTACCGCGTCCACCAAAATCCGAAGCTGCAGATGAATCCGAGCGGAAAAGAGTGGGAGCACATTCATGAAAAGAGCAGGGGCGGCGAGAACAGCGTGAAAAATCTCGCCTTGATCGACGCGCAGATCAATCGCGACCTCGGCAAAGACTTCGGAAAGCCCTATCGCGATTACGAGGTCCCCGGATTTTTGGGAACGGGCGATCAATCGCTGCGCGATTTCCTGCGAGGGGCAAGCGAAGAGACGTACCGCAAGTGGAAGTTCAAGTTCTACGACTGGAAATACCACGTGAAATTGAAGCCGGAGATCACAAACGACATCGGTAGATACCAGGTAATCGATTAGCCATGCACGTTATCCACCGTCTGATGATCGACCCGAACCAGCCCGGCGCCGCCGGGATCCTCCAGCGCTGGGGCCGGTTCCTGAAGGACAACACCCTGGCCTTCGCCGATCCGCGCGTCGCGGAAAAGGCCGCCGCCGACGCGACAGCGTTCGGGCTTGCGTTCGAGCGTGTGTATCAGATCGTCGCCGATCCCGAGCATCTGGATGAATATCCCGGCTATTACTTTGCCCCGCCGGTCGTCGAGCCGCTCGATATCGCCTCCGCAGTGCTGGCCGGCGTGCAGGTCGCCAAAGACCTGGAATCCGAAAAGCTCTGGATCGACGACGCCGTGCGAAGTCTGCTCGGAAGCTCGATCCGCACGGAACGAGCCGGGGCGCGCTGGCATGTTATCGAATCGTCGCCTGAGCTGCCGGAGCCCTTGTGGTTTCCGAGACCGGTCTTCGTCGCCCCAAATGAACGGCCGGCCGGAACGTACATCGTGCAAAGCGACGGACGCGACTGCCTGAGCGCAGCGGCGGCGGTGTTCCTTCAACGGAACGGTCTCTGCCGCGCCATGCGTGTGGCGACGCCGGAGGGCGACTACGCCGTCCGGCCTCGGTACCTGGTCTCGCCGGCGCTCCTCGAGCGGATGATCTCCGCTCGTATCCGCGGCCTTTCGCCGAATCGCGTGCCACTGATTCGCATCGAGGAGACGCCATGACCCTGTCCCCCGCCGCACTCGACTTGACGGCGTGGCGCGCGGCAGCCGGCCAGTGGAGCACCGCCGCCGGCGGCGCGTCCCTGCGCGGCAACGGCGACGAGTGGTCCGTGCTGGAAGGCGGGGCGACCAAGCCCAACGATCTCATTACCGCGAATCTCTCCGGCACCGCCGCCCTGGCCGGTTTTTCCTTCGGCGATGACAACGACTTTCTCGTCCCCGTCGATCCTTCGCTGAGCGAGCGCTCCATTCAGCTCGAGCTCGACGGCGAAGCCTGCCGCTTTCGCGCGGACGGGACGCTCGTCGAGACGCGCGCGGCTGGCGATCGCGGGCCGCTCGCGCTGAAAGCGTGGAAAGCCGAGGAGGTGCGCTTCGCTCGCGTGACCACCGCAGCGTTCGCGTCGCCGCCGCGCGTCTCCGTGGTCATGACCTGCTACCGCTTCGCGCAGCGGCTTCGCGTGGCGCTGACGAGCTGGTGCCGCCAGCGTCTCCCCGCCGGCGCGCTGGAGATCATCGTCGCCAACCCGGAGAGCCCGGACGGCACGCACGAGCTGATCGCCTCGATGGCCGCGGCCTACCCCGAGGTGCGGCTCTACGAGATCGCCGTGGCCGGCGGGCTCGCCCGCAACAAAGGCTACATGCTCAACCGGGCCATGCAGGAGTGCCGCGGCGAGTGGATCTGGCTCACCGACGCCGACTGCGTCTTCCCGCCCGACGCCGCCGCGCGCCTTCTCGCGTGCGATGCGCCGGCCGTCTCGCTCCTCTATTGCGAGCGGCGGCATCTCTCGAAGGCGGCCACCGACCTTCTCCTGGCCGGCCGCGCCGACGCCGCCGGCGACTTCGCGGCCTTCGCCGGCGAGGCCGACGCAACCGAAGCGTTTCCGTGGGGCTACTCGCAGATCCTGCACCGCTCGCAGATTCCGCGCATCCGCTACCGCGAAGACGTCGATCACTTCGCCGGCTCCGACGGCAGTTTTCTCGAGGAGTGCCGGCGCGGCGGACTGCGCGAGCGGCAGATCGAAGGACTGGCCTGCCTGCACCTGCGCCATCCCTTCGCCTGGTACGGCACCAAGCTTTTCCTGTGAGGACGCATGTATCTCGACTCGATCTCACCCGTTCAAGCCAGCGTCGGTTACGGAAGCGTCGGCACCGGCGGCGACCTCGGATACGAGACCCGGCGCGTGCGCGTTTACGACCGCGAGTTCGACCACGCCCTCAGCACGCACGCGCCCGCGCAACTGACCTACGACCTCGGCGGCCGCTACTCGTCGTTCCGCTGCCGCGTGGCCATCAACGACGATGTGCCGGCCGGCTGGGGCTACGCCGACTTCTACGTCTACGCCGACGGCCGCCTCGTCGCCGCCGCGCCGTACGTCACCGCCGGCGCAGCGCCGCGCGAGCTCGCCGCCGACGTCTCCAGCGCCCAGCGGATCGAGCTGGCGGTGCGCACGACGCGGTGGAACTACGCGCACGCCGTCTGGATCGAGCCGCGGCTCGAGCTCGATGGCGGCGGCGATCCGTCGCCGATCGTCGATTGTCTCGGCCGCGCCGAGATCGCTCCCGCCGCGGTGACGCCTGCGGAGCGCGTCATCGCCACCGTCGTCTCGCCCGGCTTTGAAGACTTCCTCGACGACATGCTCGGCTCGCTCGCGGCCAACGGCGGCTGCCCCACGGCGCGCCTCGTCGTCTTCGGCGTCGGCGCCGACGCCGCCTGCGCGGCCGTGGCGGCGAAGTACGGCGCGACGCTCGTGCATTGCAAACCGCTCTCGCACGTCGGTATGTCCATCAAGGCCATCCTCTACAGCGTCGCCCGCGTCGTCGAAGCCCGCCAGTACCTCTGCCTCGACGCCGACATGCTCGTCACGGGCGGCCTTTCGCCGATCTTCGCCGCGCTCGATGCGCTGCCGCCGCAGGCGCTCCTGGTCTGCCGCGACCGCTCGCGGGAAGGAATGCACACGCTGCGCGATGCCTTCGGCGCGCTTTACGACGGCGGCGATGCCGACGCGGAGCTGCTGGGGATCACGGCCGGCGAAGCGGCCTTCCCGCTCGTCGCCAACGACGGGCTCTTCGCCGGCAGCCGCGCAGCGATGCTGGCGCTCGACGAGACCATCCGGGCCATGCCGGCGGCGCGGCAATGGGTGGCGTCGACGATGTGGGTGTGGTGGCGCAACCAGTTCATCTTCAACCTCGCCCTGGCGCGGATGCGCGCCGGCGTCGAGCTTGACCCGTCGTACAACGTGCAACTGCACAACTGCGACGCCGCCTTCGACACGACGAAGAGCGGCGTCGCCGCGGCGCATGACGGCTGCGCCGCGCGCGTCCTGCACTTCAACGGCAACGCCAAGCAGAAGCACGCCGAAATGCGCGGGCGCTACGCGCGCGTTGCGCGGCCGCTGCTCGGGCCGGCGCCTCCCGACAACTACGCGCACTTTCTGACCGCGCTGCGCGCCTGGGCGGGGGCGCACGGCCTCGATGCGCTGGCGTGGTCGTTTTACGGCACGAGCGACGGCGGCTCGGCGCGCATCGCCGATGCCACCGTCCTGCCGCTGTTCGCCGCGCTCCACTATCTCATCCGCTCCAACGGCTGCCGGCGCGTCATCGAGTGCGGCACGGCGCGCGGCATTTCCGCCGCCTGCATCGCCTCAGCCGTCGCGCACCGCGACGGCGCTGCCGTCGTCACTCTCGACCCGCAAGCATGGCCGGAGCGCGAGCCGCTGTGGGACGCGCTGCCGCCCGAGATCAAGGCAGTCATCGAGCCGCGCGCCGTCGACTCGCTGGCCGGCATGCGCGCCGCGATCGACTCCGGCGAGCGCTACGACGCCGCGCTGCTCGACTCGCTGCACACCGAGGAGCACGTGTGGGCGGAATTCGAGCTGGTTCGCCAGCTCGTCTGCCCCGGCGGTCTCATTCTCGTTCACGACGCCATCTGGAGCGGCGGCACGGTCGAGGGCGCGCTGGCGCGCATCGCCCGCGCCGGCTACGGCGTGGTCCGTCTTTGGACCGCAGAGTGCGGCGCCGCCGAGGACGATCGTCTCGGGCTCGCGGTCATCGAGAACCGCAGGCGCGGTGACGGGAGACATTCATGAGCGGCATGGAAGGCTCTCTGAACCGGCCGCTCAAGGAGGTCCTGGCGCTGATGCAGCAGCGCATCATGACGCGGTCGACCTACTTCGGCATCGCCACCTTCAAGAGTCCCCTCGATTTCTGGGTCTATCAGGAGCTCCTGTACGAGACCCGGCCCGACGTCATCGTGGAGATCGGCAACTTCCACGGCGGCAGCACTCTCGCCCTGGCGCATTTGTGCGACGCCCTCGGCAACGGAATCGTCATCGGCGTCGACCTCTCGCATGAAAGCGTTCCGGAGATCGTGCGCCGGCACGCGCGCATCCGTCTCGTCGACGGCGACGCCTGCCAAGCCTTTCCCGCCGTCGCGCGGCTAGCCGGCGGCGGACGCCGCGTCATGGTCATCGAAGACAGCTCGCACACCTTCGACAACACGCTCGCGGTGTTGCGGACGTATGCGCCGCTCGTCAGCCCCGGCGGCTATTTCATCGTGGAAGACGGGATCATCCACCACGGCCTCGACGGAGGGCCGAGCCCCGGCCCGTACGAGGCGATCGAAGTGTTCGTTCAGGAGAACCGCTGCTTCGAGATCGACCGCAGCCGCGAATCGTTCCTCATCACCTGGAATCCGAAGGGCTATCTCCGAAGGATCGAGCAATGACCGTCGCCGTCGGAGTGCACGTCCACGCACAGCCCGAGCGCCTGAGGGCGACGCTGGCCTCGATCGATCGCGCGTACGAGATCATCATCATCCCCGACGGCGCGGACATCGAGACGCGCGCGGCCCTGGGACACGCAAGAGCGCCTGTCCTTCACGACGACGGCCCGCGCGGCGGCGCGGCGTGTCTCAACAAGCTCGTTCGCGCCACCGACGCGCCCATCGTCGTCCTCGTCGAGAGCGGCACCATCCTTGGCCCGGGCGCGCTCGACCGCCTCGTCGCCGCCCTAGCCGCTTCGCCGCGCGCGGGGCTGGCCGGGCCGAGCACGAATCGCTCCTGGAACGAGCAGGGCATCTTCGTCCACGCCACGGAGCAGAACGTCGAGACCGTCGCCGCGCAGGCCGAGCAGCGCTTCGGAGAGTTGTGCCGCACCCTCGCCCCGCTCTACAGCCTCGGCGACTTCTGC
Source organism: Thermoanaerobaculia bacterium (assembly GCA_036522835.1). Taxonomy (GTDB): domain Bacteria; phylum Acidobacteriota; class Thermoanaerobaculia; order Gp7-AA8; family Gp7-AA8; genus DATDFB01. The sequence goes on from DATDFB010000029.1 coordinate 7,360, forward strand.
TACGCCGTGAAGCGCGAGGTCTTCGACGCCGTCGGCGACGCCGACGAGTCCTACGGCCTCGGTCCTTGTTGGGAGATGGACTTCAACGTCCGCGCCGCGCGCGCCGGCTTCGACGGCCTCTGGGTCTGCGCCGCCTATGCCTGGCGCGCCCCCTTCACGCCGCGCCGCGTCCGCGACGAAGCGGCGCACTTCGATCCGAGCCGCCGCCGCTATCAGGACAAATTCTGCGGCGCGCGCCTGCGCGGGGAGAAGCACGACTATCGCGCCCACTGCCGCGGCGACGCCTGCCCGAACTTCGCCCCGCGCATCGTCACGCCCGCCGCTGAGCCGCTCGTCAGCTGCATCATGCCGACGTTCAACCGCCGCGCGTTCGTGCCGCAGGCCATCCGCTGCTTTTTGGCGCAGGACTATCCGAACCTCGAGCTCATCGTCGTCGACGACGGCAGCGATCCCATCGCCGATCTCCTGCCGAGCAATCCGCACATCGCCTATGTGCGCCTCGCGGAAAGAAAAAGCGTCGGCTGGAAGCGCAACTTCGCCTGCGAGCACGCCCGCGGCGAGATCATCGTCCACTGGGACGACGACGACTGGTACCCGCCCTCGCGCGTGCGCATGCAGGTGGCTGCGCTGCGCGAGCGCGGCGGCGACGTCTGCGGCTCCAGCATCATCTGGTACCTCGACCGCGAGAACCGCCGCGCCTTTTCCTATCGCTACTGCGGCACAAGGCCGTGGGTGGGCGGCAACACCCTCGCCTACCGCCGCGAGGCGTGGGCTGCGAACCGCTTCGCCGACGTGCAGGTGGCCGAGGACTCGCAATTCGTCTGGCGCGTCCCGGCCGCGCGCGTCGTCGACCTGCGCGATCCGTCGATCTGCGTCGCCGCCGTGCACGCCGGCAACGTCAGCCCCAAGGACACCAGCGGCGTCTACTGGTCGCCGGAGAGCTTCGAGCGCGTCGAGGCCGTCATCGCCGCCGGCACTCCCGCCAGCCCGCCGCACGCCTCGCCGCTCGTCTCCTGCATCATGCCCACCTTCAACCGCCGCGCATTCATCCCGCTGGCGTTGGCGCGCTTCCGCGAGCAGAGCTATCCGAACCGCGAGCTCATCGTCGTCGACGACGGCACCGATCCGGTCGGCGACCTTCTGGCCGATCTGCGCGGTGTGCGCTACCTCCGCCTGCCGCGCCGCATCAGCATCGGCGCGAAGCGCAACCTCGCCTGCGCCGAGGCGCGGGGAGAGATCGTCGCGCATTGGGATGACGATGACTGGTACTCGCACGAGCGTCTCGAGCGGCAGATCGCCCCGATCGTGCGCGGCGAGGCCGACGTCACCGGCCTGGAGAACCGCTTCGTCCTGCAGACGCCCTTTGGCCGCTTCTGGACCGTGAACCGGACGCTGCACCGCTCGATGTTCGTCTGCGACGTGCACGGCGGCACGCTCGTCTATCGGCGCGCCATCTGGACCTCGGGCGTTCGTTATCCCGAGGTGAACCTGGCCGAGGATGCGGCCTTCGTGCGCGAGGCCGTGAGGCGCGGGCGCAAACTGCTGCGGCTCGACAACGACGGCATCTTCGTCTACGTCCGCCACGGCACGAACGCCTGGAAATTCGACGCCGGCACGTTCCTCGATCCCAGCGGGTGGAGCGAGACCGCGCCGCCCGCCGGCTTCACCGAGAGCTGTCTGCGCGCGTACCTGAGTGCGGGGCAATGAGCTCGATGCCGCGCGCCGCAATCGCCGCGCGGACGCGCGGGTCGCAGAGCGCGCGCGTCTCCTCGTCCCAGGCGTAGCCCCAGTGCGCGTAGCGCGTGACGCCGAGGCCGGGGTGCGTGACGAGCTCGGTCGTGTCGCGGACGTGCGCCAGCAGCTCGATGATGCGCGGCGCGGTGAGATGGCCGGCTTCCATGACGCCGATGGTGTTGCCGCGGCCGAGGGCGTTGAGCGCGGCGATCGAGATGCGCCGGGCCATGCCGCCGCGGCCGCCGCGGTCGCCGACGCGGCGCACGTAGCGAATCCCGTACTCCTCGGCCAGACGCGACACGACGGCGAAAACGCGCGGCAGCATGTGCAGGTGCTGGTGGCCGTTGAGATGCGTGACCCGAAGGCCGGTGGCGAGCACCTTCTCGATCTGCGCGCGCAGCTCGGGCTCCGGATCGCCCTTGCGCGAGAGGAGATAGCGGATGTAGTTCTTCGGCATCGGCAACCCCGTCGTCAACGCGCGCTCCTCGACGAGCGCGAGATGCACGCCGACCTCCAGCGCCGGCACGTCGCGCAGGCGCGCCACCGCGTCGTCGAAGTCGACGCCGTTCGCCACGATGCTGCACGCCGTGACGATGCCGTCGACGTGCGCGCGGATCGCCCCCTCGGTCATGCCGCGGTCGAGGCCGACGTCGTCGGCCGTCACGATGAGCTTCACTGCTCCTGTGGGCGCACGTGCGTCCCGACCGCGGGCGCCGGCGCCGGGCGCGGCTTGCGCACGCGCATCTCCGGATAGAGCTTGATCAGCTCCCGGATGATCTTGAAGACCACGCTCGGCGACGACAGGTGCGACGTGCCGCGGATGCGCGGAAAGTAGTCGAGCCCGATCTGCTGGATGGCGAAGCCGTAGTTCTTCGCCTTCACGATGAGCTCCGCGTCGATGAGCGATCCCTCGGACTTGAGCTCGATGGCCTCGAGCACCTCGCGCTTCATCAGCTTGAACGAAAAGTTGATGTCGCGGTGCGGCCAGCCGAAGAGCATGCCGATGAGCGCGTTGTAGCAGTACGAGTAGAGCGCGCGGCGGAAGCCCTCCATCGTCCGGTCGTGCCGGTAGCCGGCGATGACGTCGGCGCCGGTGACGTGCATGGCCCGCAGCGCGCGGCCGAGAACGTCGGGATCGAAGGGGAGGTCGGCGTCCATGTAGAGAACGACGTCCTTCGTCGCCGCGGCGAAGCCGGTGCGCAGCGAGCCGCCCAGCTTGCGGTTCTTCTCGTGGCGGATCATGCGGATGCGCGGGTTCTCCGCGGCGCGCTCGGCGACGATGCGCGGCGAGGCGTCGGTCGAGGCGTCGTCGACGATGACGATCTCGTAGTCGTCCGCGTACTTCGTGAGCGCCTCGACCGCCGCCTGAATGGCGTGGTCGATGTTCAGCTCTTCGTTGTACATGGGGATGACGAAGCTGACTGAAGGGCGGCGCATTTTTATCGAACCTTGACCAAAGTGTAACAGTTACTGCTGCACGAAGTAGACGAGCTGGGTGGCCAACGACCGCGGATCCTGGTTGTGCAGAACGTCGGCCGGCCGGAATGAATGCTCGGAAACGATCCGCAAGACGACCCCGCCGGGCGGGATCGGCACGGTCAGCGGCGTCGTCTCCCCTTTCTTCACCGCCACCGCGCCCGCCTCGCGGCCGTTGACGAAGACGCGCACGTCGTTCTCGTCGTAGGGCGCGTCGTGCGAAAGGCGGAAGCGCAGCTCCGCCGCATGGACGAGGCCGAGCGGCGGGACGCGGATCGCGGCATCGCGCGCGAGCCAGCGCCACTCCTCCCCCTGCGGCGTCCGCTCCAGCGCGTAGACGCCGGAGAGCGGGAGGTAGCGCTCGATCGGCCGGACCGGATCGAGCGTCACGACGCGGTAGTGGTTGCGCGTCAGCTTGCCGTAGGCGTCGCTGTCGCGCCACGAGAACGTGATCGCGTCGGGCGCGGTCGAGCCGCCGTCGTCGTAGAGCACGAGCGGCACGTCGGGATCGGCGTAGTCGTCGCGGAGCCCGCGCTCCAGCGCCGTCGATTTGAAGCGCGGCATCAGGTACTCCGCGGCCGGGCGCAGCGAGGCGTCCCACAGGATCACGGTGTTCGGCGGATAGTGCGCGTTCGCGTACGCCGCGGCCGCGGCGGGCGGCGACGGCTTCGAAGCCATCTCGCTCACGACCGGGCGGACGTACGCGTACGAGCCGGCGGCAAAGATCGCCGTCACGATCCACGGCGCGACCCGCACGTGCGTGCTGGCGCGGATCGTCCCGAGGCCGAACGCGGCCAAAAGAGCGGTGAAGAACATCGAGGAGAGGCTGTAGCGCGCCGCGTCGGCCGGATCCATCCAGCCGAGTTGGAAGATGAAGGCGGTGAGACCGAAGACGACGACCGGCAAAATCGCGCGCCGGCGGCGCCAGGCCGGCACGAGGCCGAGCACGACGAGCACGATCAGCGGCAGCGTCAGGTACTTCGAGCCCCATCCGTGCAGCACGAAGCGGATGGCGATCTCCATCGTCGACTTGGCGCCGCGAGACATGGCCGCGTCGTGCGCGACGAAGTAGCGCGCCTGCTGTCGTTCATAGTTGAGGAGGTCGCGCCAGCCGCCGGCGGCGTCGAGGAGCGGGAGGAACCACATCAACGACGCGACGGTGAAGCTGATGGCCATGGCCAGGCGCTTGCGCCAGTTGCGCAGACGGACGAAGGCGACGACGAGCGCCGGCGTCATGGCGATGACGAGCTGCGGACGGCAGCCGATCGCCGCCGACGACCACAGGCCGATGCCGATGGCGGCGCGGTCGTGCTCGCCCTCCCCCTCGGCGGCGATGCAGTAAAACGCCAGGGCCACGAAGGCCATGGCGATCGGATCGGAGAACGCCAGCGAGCCGTGAAGCAGGTACGACGCGGAGAAGTAATAGAGCAGCGCGCCGCAGACGGCGAGGTCGGCGTCGTCGATCCAGCGCCGGAACGCGCGCGCCATGGCCACGAAGCCGATGGGCGCGGCGAGGATGTTGAGGATGACGAGTGCGCGCCACGGGTCGCCGACGATCTCGTTCATCGCCTTGCCGAGGAGGACGAAGAGGGGGAAGCCGGGGGGGTGCGGGTGATACGCCCAGATGGTCGGCTCGAATTTTTTCACCGCCTCGGCGAAGAGGAACTCGTCGTTCTCCCACGGCGTGCGCGGCATCTTGGCGATCTGCACGACGAGCACGACGAGCGCACCGATGGCTTCGCGCCAATAGCGGCGGCACACACCACGCGCCACTTCTAGAATGGGGGGAGTGGACGTCATCCGCGCACTAATCGTACTGCACCGGACTTTTGGAAAGTTCGACGCGCGCACCCGTTTCCACACCTTCGTGCGCTTCCTCACCTGCCCCTTCTTGCGCGTCGTGAAACACGTGCCGGCGGGGGCGGCGGTGCTGGAGATCGGTGCCGGGCACGGAGTCTTCGCGACGCTGGCGCGTGCGCGCGGGGCCGCGCGGGTCGTCGCGGTCGAGCCCGACTTGCGCAAGCTGCACGCCCTTCGCGGCGTCGACGTCGTGGCCGGCTTCGACGACTGCGTCCGCGGCGCCTTCGACGTCGTGGCCATCGTCGACGTCCTCTACAAGATCCCGATCGCCGAGTGGGACGCGCTGCTCGCCCGCGCCGCCGCGCGCGTGAAGCCCGGCGGCCTCTTGATCGTCAAGGAGCAGGATCCGACAGCGCGCGTGAAGAACGCCTGGAACCGCCTCCAGGAGCGGCTCGCGACGGCGCTGCGGCTCACGCTCGGCGAGTCGTTCAGCTACGAGCCGCCGCGCGCATTCGCCGAGCGCCTCCGCCGCCACGGCTTCGACCCCGAGCCGCCGCGGCGGATTGATTTCGGGTATCCGCATCCGCACGTGTTGTATCTCGCATATCATCAGGGGACAGAGCACAGGGGACAGGGAATAGGTGGTGGTGCCCTCGCGAAAACACCACCTGTCCCCCGTTCCCTGTGGCCTGTCCCCTAACGCGAAGGAGCTCAACGTGACTAGTTTTCCCGGCGTCGACTACATCGAAATCGACTCGCTCTTCAGCGAAGAAGAGCTGATGGTGCGGCAGACCGTGCGCGACTTCGTCGACGACGAAGTCCTCCCCATCATCGAGCACTGCAACCGCGAGGAGAAGTTCCCCGCGGAGCTGATCCCGAAGATGGCCGAGATGGGCCTCTTCGGCGCGACCATCAGCGACTACGGCCTCCCCGGCCTCAGCCACGTCGCCTACGGCCTGATCATGCAGGAGCTCGAGCGTGGCGACTCCGGCCTCCGCTCCTTCGCCTCCGTGCAGTCCGGCCTGGTCATGTTCCCCATCTACGCCTACGGCTCGCAGGCGCAGAAGGACTACTGGATCCCGAAGCTCTCCGCGGGCGAGAAGATCGGCTGCTTCGGCCTCACCGAGCCTGACTTCGGCTCGAACCCCGGCGGCATGCGCACCTACGCGCGCAAAGACGGCGACTCGTGGGTGCTCAACGGCGCCAAGGCGTGGATCACGAACGGCTCGGTGGCCGACGTCGCCGTGGTTTGGGCGAAGGTCGACGGCACGGTGCGCGGCTTCATCGTCGAGAAGGGCACGCCCGGCTTTTCCACCGCCTACCACATGGGCAAGTTCTCGCTGCGTGCGTCCGTGACGTCGCAGCTCTTCTTCGAAGACTGCCGCATCCCGGCGGACAACGTGCTGCCGGAGACGAACGGCCTCAAATACCCCCTCTCGTGCCTGACGCAGGCGCGCTACGGCATCGCCTGGGGCGCGCTCGGCGCAGCCATGGCGGTCTACAACACGGCGGTGCAGTACTCGAAGTCGCGCATCCAGTTCGGCGGACAGCCCATCGCCTCGCACCAGCTCGTGCAGAACAAGCTGGCCTGGATGATCACGGAGATCACGAAGGGCCAGCTCCTGGCGCTGCAGATGGGGCGGCTCAAGGACGCGAAGAAGCTCAAGCCGCACCACGTGTCGATGGGAAAGATGAACAACGTGAACATCGCCCTCGAGTGCGCGCGGATGGCCCGCGACATCCTCGGCGCGAACGGCGTGTCCGACGAGTATCCGGTGATCCGCCACATGATGAATCTCGAGTCGGTGAAGACGTACGAGGGGACGCACGACATCCACAACCTCATCATCGGCGAGGCGGTGACCGGCATCGCCGCCTACAACCCGCCGATGAGCGCGAAGGCGGAGAAGGAAGCGACGGAAGCAGCCGCGAAGAAATGATCGGCGCCGAACACCTTCATTTGGCGATCAACCACTCGCCGCTGTACAGCGAGGTGTTCGCGTTCTTCGTGCTGCTGATCGGCACGATCCGCCGCAACCGCACGCTGACGACGACCGGACTGGTCTTCGCCATCGTGGCCGGGATCTGCGGGGCCGCCGCCTATTGGACCGGCAACGCAGCGGCGGACGTCCTGCAGAAGGCGACCATCGCCGGCGTCGATACGCAGACGATCGGACTGCACGAGCTGGCCGCGAAATTCGGTCTGGCCGCGACCGCGATCACCGGCGTGGCGGCGCTCGTGGCGCTCCGGTGGCGCCGGCGCTGGCTGGAGATCGTGATCATCATCCTCGCGCTCTGGAGCGTGACGGTAATCGTCCGCGTGGCGCTCCTCGGCGGGCGCATTCATCACCCCGAAGTGCGCGCCGTCGTCCGCGGGTAATTCGGTAGGGGCGCACGGCGTGCGCCCTCGGGCATGTGGGCGCACGCCGTGCGCCCCTACCAGAGCTGGCGCAGCTGTTCCAGATCGCTCCGAGGCACGTCGCCGACGAGCACGTACGTCAGTCCGCTGCTGCGCCACGACACGCTCGCGAAGCCGCGCATGCCGCGCGCCGGCAGCGCCGTCTGCGCGACGAAGAGCGACAGCTTGTGGCCGCCCTTGCCGATCATCGCGTACGCCACCGGCTGCCCGTGCGCGTAGACCACGCGCCCGCCGAGAAGGCGGAACGGCGTGCCGGCGAGCTCGGGGAGGTTGAAGGAAAACGGCAGCTTTCCTTCGAACCACGGCTTGACGGTGTGGCGGTCGGTGGAGATCACGTCGACGGGATTTGCCGACGCAAGAATCGTGGCGTGAAGATCGGCCAGCTCGCGCGCCGACGTCAGCGTGCCGACCGTCCCGGCCGACAGCAGCGCGCCGATGACGAACGCCGTCACCGCCGCGGCCGCCGCCCACGCCCAAGTATTTGGAGAGCCGAACAACCGCCGCCGGACGCGGGCACGCACGGCATCGGCGGGCATCATGCGCGCGGCGTCGCGCACGGCGCGCCGGAGCTGCATCTCCGCCACGACGGCGTTCGCGCACCCCGCGCAATCGCGCAGATGCTGCTCGGCCGCGGCGGCGTCGTCGAGCTCTCCGTCGGCGTAGCGTTGGATCTCTTCGCGGTTCAGGTGAGTCATCGCATCCCTTCGAGCGCCGCGCGCACCCGGCGCCGCGCGCGCATCAGCCGCGAGGTCACGGTGCCGACCGGAATGCCCAGGGCCTCGCCGATCTCCTTGTAGCGCATGTTCTCGACATCGGAGAGCAGCAGCACTTCGCGGAACGGCAGCGGCAGCGCCTCGATGGCGCGGCGCAACGCCTCGCCGTTCGCGCGGTTGACGAAGTGCGTCTCCGGCGTTCCTTTCTCGGCGATCTCCTCGGCCGCCTCGTCGTCCAGCGGCTCCATCGGGCGCAGGCCGCTGCGCGACGTCAGGAACGTATTGCGGAGAATGCGGAACATCCAGGCCCGGAAGTTCGTCCCGTCGCGGAACGATCCGAACCCGCGCAACGCCTTCAGATACGTCTCCTGCACGAGGTCCTCGGCCTCGTGCGCCTCGCCCGTCAGCCAGCGCGCGTAGCCGTAGAGCGACGGGAAGAGCGGCATCGCCAGGTCTTCGAACGACATCGTCATCTGTAACAACTGCGTTCGGGATGAAAAAAGCCCGGCCGCAGTTCCATCGGCATGAGACGAAGAGATTTTCTCAAGATCGGCGGCACGGCGCTCGGCGGCGCCGCGCTGCTCCACCTCACCACCACCGGCATCGCCCACGGAGAGGCGCCGGCGTCGTTCCGCATCGTCCAGCTCTCCGACACGCACGTCGGCCATCCCCTCGGCACCAAGGCCTTCGAGCGCGCCGTCGATCTGATCAACGCCGCCGACCCGCAGCCCGACCTCGTCCTCTTCACCGGCGACCTCACCCACGACAGCGACGACGCCGCGGAGCATGCCCGGCGGATGAAGACCTTCCGCGCCATCGCCGATCGCCTGCGCGTGAAAACGCGCTACCACGTCCCCGGCGAGCACGACGCCGCCCTCGACGGCGGCACGCTTTTCCGCGAGAACTTCGGCGAGACGCACTACGCCTTCGACCATCGCGGCGTCCACTTCGTCGCCCTCGACAACGTGTCGCTGGGCAAGCCGGCCGTCGGCGCCGCGCAGCTTGCCTGGCTGCAGAAGGACCTGGCGCGCTACGGCCGGACTACGCCGGTCGTCGTCTTTACGCACCGCCCGCTCTTCGATCTGCGGCCCGACTGGGAGTGGTTCACCTCCGACGGCGCATCGGTGACCAACGTCCTCGCGCCGTACGACAACGTCACCGTCCTCTACGGGCACATCCATCGCGCCGATCACCGCGTTGCCGGCAGGCTCCAGCACCACGCCGCGCGGTCGCTGATCTTCGCCTTTCCCGATCCGGCGGCCGCGGCGGAGAAGAAGCCCATCCCGTTCGACCCCGCGCAGCCGTTCCGCAACCTCGGCGTCCGCTACGTGCGGAACGCGCCGCTCGCGATCGACGACGTCGAGCTGTCGCTCGCGGAGATCGCCGGCGCCAACGGCGTGCAGCAGATCGTCCGGACCACCGAGGCGCCGCGCGTCGTCGAGATTTCGGCGAAGCGCTTCGAGTTCACGCCGAAGGAAGTCCACCTCCGCGTCGGCGAGCCGGTGACGGTCCGCCTCGTCGCTACCGACCGCGCGCACGGCCTGCTGTTGAAGGACCTCGGCATCGATCTCGACGCCGGCACCGACAAGCCCGACAGCGTCACCATCACCCCGAACCGCCGCGGCACCTACGACGCGATCTGCGATCACTACTGCGGCGCCGGGCACGGAGGCATGCGCATGACCTTCGTCGTCGAATGAGCGCGGACTGGTGTAGAGTTTCGCGCGCCATGGAATCGAGTCTCGAAATCGGGTTTCTGCGCGTCGCCGAAAAGGCCGCCATCGCCGCCGCGCGCACGATGGGGTACGGCAAGCGGAAGTACTCCGACCAGGTCGCCGTCGAGGCGATGCGCGAAGAGCTGAACAAGCTGAAGATGCGCGGCACCGTCGTCATCGGCGAGGGGGAGCGCGACAAGGCGCCGATGCTCTACGTCGGCGAGCCGCTCGGCCGCGGCTGGACCGAGGGCGAGATCTATCCCGAGATCGACATCGCCGTCGACCCGCTGGAAGGAACGAACCTCTGCGCCACCGGCTCGGCGAACTCCATCGCCGTGCTGGCCGCGTCGGAAAAAGGCGGCCTGCTCAACGCCCCCGACGTCTACATGGACAAAATCGTCGTCGGCCCCACCGCGGCCGACTTCGTGAATCTCAACAACTCGGTGCAGGAGAACCTCAATCAGATCGCCGAGGCCTTCAAGCGCGACCTCGACGAGCTGACCATCATCGTGCTCGACCGCGAGCGCCACCACGATCTGATCGCGCAGATCCGCGAGGCCGGCGCGCGCATCAAGCTGATCACCGACGGCGACCTCTCCGCCGGCATCAGCGCCGCGGTGCGCGGCACCGGGATCCACGCCGCCATGGGCATCGGCGGCGCGCCCGAGGGCGTGCTCACCGCCGCGGCCATGCGCTGTCTCAACGGCCGGATGCAGGGGCGCCTCAAGCCGCTCGAGAAGTGGCAGGAGGAGCGCTTGAAGTCGATGGGCTTCGTCGACGGCAGCAAGATCTACGACACCGGCGAGCTCGCCTCCGGCAACGACATCCTCTTCTGCGCCACCGGCGTCACCGACGGCGATCTTCTTCGCGGCGTCCGCTTCTTCGGCGGCGGCATCCGCACCTCCTCGCTGTTCATGTCGCTGAAGACGAACACGATCCGCTTCGTCGACACGATTTATCGCGAGGAGGGGTCGAAGCTCGCAGTGTCGTTCGTGTAGCCCGCTCAGCGGAACAAGTCCCGGAACGCGCGCGGGACCGGCGCCGTGAAGCTGAGGCGCTGGCCGGTCGCCGGATGCGTGAAGCCGAGGAGCTTCGCGTGCAGGCCCAGGCGGCCGAGCGGGTTCGTCGTCGCGCCGTAGAACTGGTCGCCCGCCACCGGATGCCCCGCCTCCGACAGGTGCGCGCGAATCTGATTCTTCCGCCCCGTTTCCAGGGTCACCTCCAGCATCGTGTACGGCCCCTTCACCTCGATCGTGCGGTAGTGAGTGATGGCGAGCTTCCCCTCGCGGCTCGAGCGCATGCGCAGATCGCGCCCTTCGAAGAGATTCGAGCGGATCGTCCCCTCCGCCGGCTCCATCGTCCCTTCGACGATGGCGACGTAGAGCCGGTCGGTGCTGTGCTCCGCGAACTGCTCCTTGAGCGCCTCGCGGGCGGCGAATGTCTTCGCGAACACGAGCACGCCCGAGGTCTCCCGGTCGAGCCGGTGCACTACGTGGATCCGTTCGCGCCCGCCGCCGCCGAGGTAGCGGTTCAGTCCCGCCTGCAGCGTGTTTTCGCGCTCGCGCTCCGTGGCCACGGTGAGCAACCCGTGCGGCTTGAGGAGGACGATGACGGCGTCGTCCTCGTGCAACACCGTCACGCCGGGCGGCAGCGCGCGGTGCGTCGGCTTCGCGCCGACGTCGACGAGGTCGCCGTCGTCGAGCACGAGCTTCGCGTCCTTCTCGACGGCGCCGTTCACGCTCACGCGGCCGTTCTGCAACATCTGTCGCAGCGTGGTCGTAGAGGAGTCGGGGAAGCGCTCGCGAAGCGCTTCGAGAAGCGTCATATGATCGGAGAAGTATGCGATACGACATCGTCGGCGATGTGATGCAGGCGCTGCAGATCGAGCTCAATCAAGGGGAGGAGATCTACGCCGAGGCGGGATCGATGCTCTACATCGGCCCGGGAATCGATCTGCAGGCGCGCATGCAGGGCGGGCTGATGAAGGGGCTGATGCGGAAGTTCCTCGCCGGCGAGTCGCTGTTCATGAGCGTCTTCCGGGCCACGACGCCCTCGGCCAAGATGGCGCTGGCGAATCCGATCGCCGGCAAGATCTTCGCGATCGAGCTGCGCGGCAACACCATCCTCGCCGAGCGCAACGCCTACCTGGCGGCCATCGGCAACGTCGATCTCTCCATCGCCTTCACCAAGCGCTTCGGCGCGGGCCTGTTCGGCGGCGAAGGCTTCATCCTGCAGAGGATCAGCGGCAATGGTCTGGTCTTCCTGCACGCCGGCGGGAACATGCTCGAGTTCAACCTCGGGCCCGGCGAGACGCTGCGGGTCGATACCGGCTGCATCGTCTCGATGGCCGACACGGTGCACTACGACATCCAGTTCGTCGGCGGCTTCCGCAATGCTCTCTTCGGCGGCGAAGGGCTCTTCTATGCGACGCTCACCGGGCGGGGCACGTGACATTGCAGACTCTGCCGTTCAGCCGGTTAGCCAATCGGATTTACGCCGCCGTCGGCGGGCGCCGCGACGAATCGAAAGGCTTGGGCGGCCTGGCGGGCGGGGTGCTGGGCGGACTGATTTCAGGCGACGATTAGGAGTACACTTACGCCCCCAAACAATTGCGGGTGGTGAAAAGCGGAGGCGTTATGCAGCGGATCGAGATTCACTCTCGTCGTGGCAGTCTGGCCCTCGGCGTATTCGGCGTCGTCGAGGCAATCTGCGCGCTCGCCACGCTGCTGATCTACGTCGTCAACTCCTGGAACGCGGCCTCGCCCGTCGATCGGCTGCTGCAGCTCTCGCTGATCGTCTCCGCCGCGGGCGGGCTCTATCTGCTCGTCGTCAGCCTGGAGAATCTCGGCCTCGCTCGGCTTCGTCGAGCGCGCGCTGCAACGTCGCCGTAAGGGTGCCGCGGCGGCCGTCCGCGACCGCGCGGCCGTCGATCGCGACGACCGGCATCACGCCCATCGTCGTGCTGGTGATGAAAGCCTCGTCGAGCTCGTGCAGCTCGTCTTCGCGCAGCGGACGCTCGTCGACGTCGCCGGCGAGCTGCACGACGCGGTCGCGTACGACGCCCGGCAGGATGTGCTCGTCGAGCGGATGCGTGACGGCGCGCCCGCCGCGCACGCCGAAGAAGCTGGAGCTCGCGCCTTCGCGCACGACCCCGTCGCTGATGAACAGCGCCTCCGTCGCGCCGGCGCGCTGCGCTTTCTTCTTTGCCATCGCATTCGGCAGGAGGTTCACCGACTTGATCTGGCATTGCCGCCAGCGGAGGTCGGGCGTGGTGACGACGGCGATGCCGCGCTCCTTCGCCGCGGCGTCAGGGAAGGCGAAGCTGCGCGAGTAGGCGACGACGGTCGGGGTCATGTCGTCGGGGTAAAAGTGCGCGCGCCGCGCTTCGCCGCGCGAGACCTGCACGTAGACGATGCCGTCGTCGAACGCGGTGCGCCCCAAGAGCTCGCCGACGACGGCGGCGAAGCGCGCTTCGTCCCACGGCGACGGGATCGAGATCGCGCGCAGGCCGCTCTCCATCCGCCGGTGATGCTCGGCCAGGAAGATCGGGCGCTTGCCGAGGAACTTGACGACTTCGTAGACGGCGTCGCCGAACTGGAAGCCGCGGTCCTCGACGCCGAGCACGCGCTCGTCCGTCGTGGTGAAGCGGCCGTTGACGTAGAGAACGTCGCTCACGACACCGAGACCGCCTTGACGATGACGACGGTGCGGTCGTCCTGCGGCCCGCTCGCCCACCGCTCGACGCGGGCGAGCACTTCGCCGGCGATGTGGCGCGCGGCGCGGTCGCGGTTCTGCCGCACGATGCGCTGCAGGCGGTCGAGGCCGAACTCACGGTCCTTCGAGTCGGTGGCCTCGACGACGCCGTCGGAGTAGAGGCAGAGGATGTCGCCCGGATCGAGCTTGGTGAAGCCGCGCGTGTACGTGGCGTCGGGCGTGGGGCCGAGCACCGGGCCGCCGCTCGGCAGCGGCTCGAACCGCATCCCCTTCACGACGAATGGGAAGTTGTGCCCGGCGTTGCAGTAGATCAGGATGCCGCCCGTTTCGAGCTCGCCGTAGAAGAGCGAGACGAACTTCGTGGTCAGGCGGCTGCGATGGATGATGTGGTTGAGCTTCTCCATCGTGCGCACGATCTTGAAGTCGCGGTCGGTGGCCATGCGCAGGCCCATGTAGATGTCGCGTACGACGAGCGCCGCCGGGAGGCCGTGGCCCGATCCGTCGGCGATGGCCAGGCCGAGGATGTTGTCGGAGACGGGGATGAAGTCGTAGAAGTCGCCGCTGACGATCTCCGCCGGCACGGTCTTCCCCCAGATGTCGAAGCCGGCGTACTGCGGCACGCGCTGCGGGAGGATGGACTGCTGGATGCGTTGGGCCTCGACGATGAGCGACTCGTAGCGCTCGGCGCGCAGGCGCTGGTTCATTGTGTAGCGCACGAGGTTCAGCGAGAAGAGGATGTCTTCGCGGCCTAGGGCGTCGGAGACGTCGAAGCTGAGGATGTGCGCGTTGTCGTCCCCCGCCGCGACGGCGGCGAAGCGCCGCGCCCCCAACCGGTCCTCGAGCGCGCGGTCGACGCCGGGGTCGGTCGGGTCCATGACCACGATGCCGTTCTCGATGACGAGCTCGATCGGCCGGTAGTCCTTCGGCACGGCGATGCCCAGCGCCCCATCGCTGACCTTGCCGAAGCGCGAGACGAGCTCGTAGTACCCCGCGTCGTCGTTGCGCTCGTAGATCCGCCCGCCCGTGATCCCCAGCTCGTCGCGAAAGTTCGTGGCAATGGTCTCGGCAATCTGCTCGACGGTGAGGCGCATGGACTCGGCGGACTCGATGGTCTCGAGGGTGCGCTCGACTTTGGTGAGGAGGGATTTGTAGTCCAACTAATCGTCGCCTCGTTCGCGATCCTCTTCGCTGTGCGCTCGATGCCAGGCGTCGCGAAATGCTTTCGCCTCCTCGATTGAGCGGAACTTCCTAACTCCTCGAGGCAGCGGTATCCGGCGTGGGGCTTCAGCCCAAGTGTGGCGAATCGCGTCAGCCAAGTCGTCGCGTTGCTTCTCAGCCATCTACTTCAACTCTACCCCATCTAATTCATACGGCGCCTTCACCCCCAACAACCCCAGCACCGTGGGATACACATCCGCGATGTACGGCGCCCGCTCCGTCGCCAGCTTCCGGTTGTAGAAGAAAATCCCCTTCACGATCTCCGGGTCCACCGAGCAGTGATCGCCGCTCCAGGTCTGCTTGTTCGGCTCGATCAGCTCCTTCGGGACGCCGCCGAGCGACGTCTGCCACGACACGCGGTAGCCGTCGTTGTTCGTCACGTAGAGGTCGGGGATGACGTTCGGGTCGAACTGCTTGTACACCTCCTCGCGCGTCAGGACGCGCCGCACGGGATAGTTGCCGTCGATCGGGTCCTGCATCGTCACGAGCTTCGCCTTCAGCTCCTGCTTGAGCGCGTCGTACTCGGCGCCCGGATTCACGATCCCCTGGGCCTCGCGTCCCTTCAGATTGATGTACATCTCCCCCAAGCCCATGGCGTAGGCGCGCGTGCGGGACCAGTCGACGTTCTCCCAGAACGTGCCGGAGTCGAAGAGCATCTCCACGTTGCGCTCCTTCGCCTGCACGCCGGCCTTCAGCGTCATGTAGCCGTTGATCACCAGCCACGTGTTGTAGTTCACCGATTTGCGGAACGAGGCGAAGCCGTGGTCCGAAAGCACGATCAGCGCGGCGTTCTTCTTCTCCGCGGCGCGCATGGCGTCGCCGACGATCGCGTCCATCAGCTGGTACGCCTGCAAGAGAGCGCCGCTCCACTGCGCGGCCAGCTTCGCGTCGTACGCCGGATGCGACTGGTCGACGAAACGCCAGAACACGTGCCCGACGCGGTCGGGGAACTCGAACTGGTGCACGAGGAGGTCGTCGTCGTCCTGGAGGAAGCCGTCGAACATCTTCCGGTCCTGCGCCACGGTCCAATTCATGTCGTCCCAGAACATCTGCTCCGTGGCAAAGCCCTCGGAGATCGCCCAGGTATCGATCTGCCACCCGAGCGTCTTGTACGGCCCGTACTTCTTCGCCAGTTGCGGCGCCCAATCCGTCGGCGCCGAGACCTTGAATCCCGGCGGGAGCTGCCGCGGATCGAAGTTGATCGGCGAGAGGTAGAGCTTCACCTCCGGCTGCGACGAGATCAGGTGAAAGCGGCTGATGCCGTGCAGCTTGATGAGCGGGTTGAACGGAAAGACGAAGTCGACCCAGCCGCTCCACTCCCCCGCCTTCAGCGTCACCTTCTGCCCGCTCTCCTCGATCGTGACGGAGTTGCGGTCGCCGGCGACGGTGATGGTCATCGGGATGACGATGTACTCCGGCGTGCCGAAGAGCTTGTTCGGCGGCCCCTGGATCTTCGTGTGGATCACGCCGCGGTTGTCCTCGAGCTGCTCGACCTGGATGGAGAACTCATTGCCGGTATCGGCGCGATGAAAGTCGAGCTCCGAGGTGAAGTAGAACGGCTTGCCGACGCGGCCGGACATGTCGGGAACGCCGAGACCGGAGAGCATCTCGCCCGCGGGGAAGTCGTGCGCGGGGAACGTGACGGGGATGTGGACGATGCGCGCCTTTTTCCCCGCCGCCGCCGCCACTTCCCAGAACGGCGTTCCCTGGCGGCGGTTGACGACGCTCGGCTTCTTCTCCGGGATGTACTTCTTCGTGGCCGCGAACGCGCCGGCGGCGAGAACGACGGCGGCGATGAGCGCGACCACGCGCGCGACGCGGCGGAAGAGCAGGGCGATGAGCGCGAAGACGACGAAAACCGCCGCCGCCGCAACGGGCGCGTTCTTCGTGCCGAGGAGGAACGGCTCCACCCCCTCGTCGAACGCGGCGAAGAACGGCAGGTACGTCTTCGGATCGCGGCGGAGGAAGTCGAAGATGCCGGTGCGGCCGGGATCGATGCCGGTGGAGAACGTCGACCACGACACCGGCGTCTGCGCCGGCAGGGTCGGGCGCAGCGGCCGGAACGTCCCTTCGGCGCGCAGGCGCGCCAGGTTCGGCAGCTTCCCCTCGTTCATCCACTGCTCGGTGTACTTGGCGTCGACGCCGTCGAAGCCGAGGACGATGACTTTCTGCGAGGCGTGCGCGGCGAGCGGCATGAGCAGAGCGCACGCAAGGAGATAACGTTGGACCATGACCTGCATCATACAATCGAGTATGGAGTGAGCCGGCCATGCCGGCGCTGTCACAGCGGCGGCATGGCCGCCGCACTCCACATCCTCAAGGAGTCTTGCGAAATGCGACGTTTCATGTACGCGATCCTCGTACTTCTCGCGGCCTGCGGCGGCGGCGAAAAAGGCAAAGGCGGCGGCGCGGCCGGGGACAAGAACCACCTC
Organism: Thermoanaerobaculia bacterium; assembly: GCA_036522835.1. Classification (GTDB taxonomy): domain Bacteria; phylum Acidobacteriota; class Thermoanaerobaculia; order Gp7-AA8; family Gp7-AA8; genus DATDFB01. Next base: position 24,581 of record DATDFB010000029.1, read on the forward strand.
GTCATCGCGGCCATGTCGTCGCCGACGAACATCGACTCGCGCGTCGGCAACGACAACGTTTCCGGCCGCATGTTCGACCTCATCTACAGCGGCCTCGTGCGCGTCACGCCGAACATGGACTACGCGCCCGACGTGGCCGAGAAGTGGGAGACGCCGGACGACAAGACCATCGTCTTCCACCTCAACCCGAAGGCGAAGTTCCACAACGGCCAGCCGGTGAAGGCCTCGGACGTGAAGTGGACGTACGAGTCGCTGATGGCGCCCGACTTCGTGACCTCCAAGAAGTCGGGCTACGCGTCGGTCGACCACATCGAGGCGCCGGACGACCACACCGTCATCTTCAAGCTGAAGGAGCCGAACGCCGGCATCTTCGACAACCTGACGCTCGGCATTCTCCCCACCGGCGCGGACACGAACGTCTACAAGACGAAGCCGATCGGCTGCGGGCCGTACAAGGTGGTGGACTTCCGCGCCGACGACCGCATCGAGCTCGAGGCGTTCGATGACTGGCACCTCGGCGCGCCGCACATCAAGCGCGTCACGGTGCGGATCATCCCCGACGCCACCACCCGCGTGCTGGAGATGAAGCGCGGCACGGTCAACTTCGAGGTGAACTCGATCCCTTTCGAGAACGTTCGCGAATTCCTCGACAAGCCGGAGTACAAGGTCGTGAAGACCTCCGGCTCGGTCTATCAGTACATGGCCTTCAACCTGCGCGATCCGATCCTCTCGAAGAAAGACGTGCGCCATGCCATGGCCTACGCGATCGACCGCGAGAAGATCATCCGCGACATCCAGCGCGGCTACGCCGAGCCGACGGAGACGATGCTGGCCAAGGGCCACTGGGCGCGCGCGGAGAGCCTGCCGTCGTATCCGTACGACCCGGCGAAGGCGAAGCAGCTCCTGGCGCAGGCCGGCTACCCGAAGGGCTTCTCGTTCGTCTTCCGCACGACGACGGACGCCGAGGCGAACACGCGCGCGGCGGTGATGCAGCAGATGCTCAAGCAGGCCGGCATCGACATGAAGATCCAGTCGAACGAGACCTCGACGTTCTTCGCCGACATCGGCAAGGGCAATTTCCAGATGTACTCGCTGAGCCGCAACGGCATTCAGGACCCCGACTTCTACTACGTCATCCTCTACTCGAAGAACATCCCGCCCGAGGGGCAGAACCGCGGCTACTACCAGAACCCGAAGGTGGATCAGTTGCTGCTGCAGGGGCGGTCGACGTTCGACCGCGCCAAGCGCAAGCCGGCGTACGAAGAGGTGCAGAAGATCCTCGCGGACGACATGCCGTACATCTCGCTCTATCTGCAGAACAACGTGGCGGTGATGCGCAGCAACATCGACGGGTACGTGCAGTACCCGGCGGGGTTCTGGCTGTCAGTACCGCAGATGACGATCAAGTAGGCAATGCATCGTGTGGAGTGCGGCGGCCATGCCGCCGCTGTCAGAGCGCCGGCATGGCCGGCGCACTCCACAGATCGGCGGCGGTGACGTGCCGTCTCCCCTCGCGCGTGTCGCGCCGGCTACGCGCCGGCGAAGCCGCGAATCCCAGGAGGAGAACCGCGGGCGGCCTACGCGCGAGCGGAGACGGTTTCCAGGCCCGGAACGGTTCACGTCACCGGCCGCCGAGTGGCGACACCCTCGCAGCCCGGGTGTCGGTCAGGGGATACCGACACGCGAGAATGCCGCCGCTCCGCGACCGGAAAAAACCATCCGGAACGGAGTGCTAGGCGCGCGGCGGCGAGCGAGGGTCGCTCGGCGTGGCGATCGGCACGAGCGCCACGCGCTCGCGGCGGCGCTCCAGCCGCCCCAGCGGCACGAGCGCGGCGAAGGCGAGCAGCACCACCGTGACGATGGCCACGGCGGCGCGCTCCAGGGTCTCGCGGTCGGCGCTGAAGTCGTCCGACGCGGAGATGATCGGGAAGAGCAGGGCCAGCACGCACGCGAGGGCGATCGTGGCGTGGCGGGAGCGCCGCGGGACGACGAGCATCGTCACCACGACGAGAACGAGCCAAATGAGGTTGAGCACCATCGAGACAATCGAGGACAGGCGCCCCCGCCTGTCCTGACGTTCATTGTACGACGATTACGGCCCGCAGACGGTTTCGATCAGAATCGCGCAGACCTGATACGGATCCATGTTCGCGGCCGGCCGGCGGTCTTCGAAATAGCCGCGCCCGGCATTGGTCGTGGCCATGGGGATGCGCACGGACGCGCCCCGGTCGCTGATGCCGTAGCGGAACTGATGGATCGGCGCGGTCTCGTGCAGTCCGGTGAGGCGCTCCTCGTTGTGCGCGCCGTAGACCTTGATGTGGTCGTCGTGGCGCTTCTCGAGCTTCTTCATGGCCTCTTCGATGACCTTGATGCCGCCCTCTTCGCGCGTCAACTTCGTGGAGAAGTTCGTGTGCGCGCCGGCGCCGTTCCAGTCGCCCTTGACCGGCTTCGGATAGAGCGTGGCGCTGACGCCGAAGTCCTCGCCGATGCGGTAGAGGAGCCAGCGCGCCAGCCACAGCTCGTCGGCGATGTCGGGCGCGCCGACGGCGCCGACCTGGAACTCCCACTGCCCCGGCATGACCTCCGCGTTCGTCCCCACGATGTGGATCCCGGCGCGGATGCATGCCTCGGCGTGCGCCTCGACGATCTCGCGGCCGAACACTTCGTCGCTGCCGACGCCGCAGTAATAGCCGCCCTGCGGCGCGGGAAAACCGTGATCGGGCCAGCCGAGCGGGCGGTTGCCCTCGAAGAACGTGTACTCCTGCTCGATCCCGAACCACGGATCGTGCTCTTTGTACTTCTCGGCCACCTCGCGCAGGTGCGCGCGCGTGTTCGACCAGTGCACGCTGCCGTCCGGATTGAGCACTTCGCAGAGGACGAGGACGTCGTTCTCGCGGTGCAGCGGATCGGGGATGTACTTGACCGGACGGAGGAGCAGGTCGCTGAAGTGACCGCTCGCCTGCATCGTGCTGGAGCCGTCGTAGCCCCACTCCGGAATGTCGTCGAGCTTCTTGATCGGGTCGACGATCTTCGTCTTGGAGCGGAGCTTCGCGGTGGGCCGCTGGCCGTCGATCCAAATGTATTCTGCGGTGATTTTCGCCACTACGTAGGCCTCCTGAAGAAGGATGCGGGAGGATAGCAGAATCAGCGGCGATTCAGCACCGTCATCCCCTCCCCCATGAGCAGCGCAGCGGACGAGAACGCCGGAATGTCCACGCCGGCGGGAAGTACGGCCGGCGTCAAGAAATGGCGCGGCAGGGCTCGAAGACCTCGCTCCCGGCCCGGCTGACCACGACCTGATTTTTCCCTGCCGACTTCGCCCGATACATGGCCGCGTCGGCGCGGCGGAGCAGATCGTTCTTCTCCTGATCGACCGACTGCGCGGCCGCCGGATCGCCGCGGTACTCGGCGATGCCGATCGAGGCGGTGACGATGCCGCCGAGGTTCAGGGCGGGCATGGAGAAGCCCCAGTCGCGGTCGAGGAAGACAGCGGACTCGATGGCGCGGCGGATCTGCTCGCAGACGCTCACCCCTCCGTCGAGCGTCGTGTCGGGGAGGATCATCACGAACTCGTCGCCGCCGTAGCGCGCCACCGTCGCGTCGGGCGCCTGCACGATGCGCTTCAGGATGAAGCCGACCTCGCGCAGGACCTGGCTGCCGGCAAGATGACCGTGGCAGTCGTTGATGACCTTGAACTGGTCGAGGTCCATGAAAATCAGCACGGCCGTGCGGCCGGTCTCGCGTGCGCCCGCGAGGAGCTCGGAAAGGCGGACGTGGAACCAGCGGTCGTTATAGAGGCCGGTGAGGTCGTCGCGCTTGGCCAGCTCGTGCGCGCGCTTGGCGTCGAGCGCGTTCTGCAGCATGAACGAGGTGTAGCCGGCAAAGATCTCCAAGAGCGTCTTGTCGCGCTCCGTGAACGTGCCGCCGTCGCGCTTGTTGATCAGCTCCAACACGCCGCAGACGTGCTTGCCGATGTAGATCGGAACGCAGACGACGGAGTGGGTGATGTGGCCGAGCGACTCGTCGATCTGCGGATAGAAGTTCTCGTCCGACTGCACGTTGGCGGAGACGTAGGGCGCGCCGGTCTGGTAGACCTGCCCAACGATGCCGTATTGCGCGGAGAGGCTCTGCCCGATGAGGTGGCGGCTGGAGTCGCCGAACGTGGCGATGAAGACGAGCTCGTTCTCGCGGCGCGAGGCCACTTTGCGGAACGGATCGTCGAGGAGGATCGAGCCCGACTCGGACGGCACGAACTCGTTGGCCTTCTGCAGGATCTGGCGCAGGACGAGGTCGAGATCGATGTCCCGCTGCAGCGAGAGGCCGGACTTCTGGCGCTCCAGAAACCGCTCCAACTGCGGGATTTCCAGCGAGTGGAACTGAATCACGGTTGGCTCATTCTAGCGCGCAGTTGAGGGCGCACGCCGTGCGCCCCTACCGGTCACCGTCGTCGCCTGCGCGGTAGGGGCGCACGGCGTGCGCCCCTCGTTCTACGGCGAATGCTTCTCGCTCGAATGAGATGGCCCGGTAGGCCGCGTCGTGATTCATCCCTCGGAGGCGGTTGCGCAGGTACTCCCCGACATACCGGCACAGGAACCGCGGCACGCCGAGCGCCTTCATCTGGCGCACGTGCACCATCTCGTGGCGCAGCACCGCCTCCAGTTGCGCCGGCGGCAGCTCGGGGGCGATCCAGATGCGGCGCCCGAGCGTGATGGCCACGACGTTACGAGGCAGAAACAGGCGCGCCAGGCGCGGCAGCGGCGACGGTAGAATCGTCACAGGAGATCACAAACGATGAAGCGCTTTTTCGCATTCGCCGCGGCGATGCTCGCGGCCGCCGCGGCCGTTGCCCAGCAGCAGGACTTCAGCAAGGTCGAGATCAAGGTCCAGAAGGTCCAGGGAACGGTGTACATGCTCACCGGCGCCGGCGGCAACATCGGCGTCTCCGTCGGCGACGACGGCATCGTCATCGTCGACGACGAGTTCGCGCCGCTGGCCCCGAAGATCAAGGAGGCGCTGAAGTCGATCAGCGCCAAGCCGATCAAGTTCATCCTCAACACGCACTTCCACGGCGATCACACCGGCGGCAACGAGGTCTTCGCCAAAGAGGGGACGATCATCGCCCACGACAACGTCCGCACCCGCCTGGCCGCCGGCTCGAAGGTCGGCACGCACGAGACGCCGCCCGCGGCGAAGGGCGCGCTGCCGATCATCACCTTCAACGACACGGCCACGATCCACGTCAACGGCGAGGACATCCGCGCCGTGCACTTCCCGCACGGGCACACCGACACCGACTCGGTGATCTTCTTCTCGAAGTCGAATGTCGTGCACATGGGCGACGACCTCTTCTTCGCGCAGTTTCCGTTCGTCGACCTCGAGAACGGCGGCAGCGTGCGCGGCCTGATCAAGAACCTCGAGAAGATCATGCCGATGATCGACGACGACACGAAGCTCATCGCCGGCCACGGCTCGCTGAGCGACAAGAAGGCCCTCAACGAGTGGATCAACATGCTCAAGGGGACGGTGGCGATCATGAACGAGGCCATCCAGAAAGGGCTGACCCTCGAGCAGGTGAAGGCGGAGAAGACGCTCGTGGCGTGGTCGAATTGGGATCAGGGGTTCATGACGCTCGACAAGTACGAGGAGCAGCTTTACAAGGAGCTGACGGCGAAGCCGTAGGGGCGCACGGCGTGCGCCCATGGGCGGGGGGCGCACGCCGTGCACCCTACCGGCGCTTGACCGACAACGTCATCGCGAAGCGCGCCACCGGCTCGTCGCCGAGCTTCTTCGGCACGCGCGCGATGACGTTCACCGTCGTCTCCTGGCGCTCGCCGCTCTGCATGGCGCGGTCGACGAGGGCCACGATGTTCGCCCCCTCCTCGCAGGCGAAGTGCACGTCGCCCTCGGCGCGCTTCAAGAACTCCGCGCGCAGGTCCTTGAAGATGAACGACACGCGCAGGCGGCGCGTGCGCATGAGGTGAAAGGCGATCAGTCCCGAGGCCACGTCCGCGCCCATGCAGAGCGTGCCGAGGTACATCGCGCCGATGTCGCGGCGGCGGGTGCGCCAGTTGAGCGGGATGCGGATCTCGCAGCGGTTTTCGTTCACCTCGAGGATCGACGGCTTGACGAGGTAGAGCAGAAAGACGTTGCGCAGCGCCCAGGCGCGCACGGCGAGCGTTTCCTTGGTCATCGGCGCACCTTCTCCGGATCGATTTTCCGCCGCGCGTAAGGACGGAGCATGCGGTCGTACAGCGCGTTCGGGATGAGGCGCAGCGTCCGCACCAGGAGCGACATCTGCCACGGGAACTCCACCTCGCGCGCGCCGCGCTCGATGCCGTCGGCGATGATGCGCGCGGCCTTGTCGGCCTTCATCAGGAACGGCACCGGGCCTCTGTATTTGTCGATGATGGGCGTCTCCACCCAGCCGGGGTTCACGATCGTCACGCCGACGCCGCGCTGGGCGAGCTCGACGCGGCTGGCCTCGAGGAACGACTGCATGGCGGCCTTCGACGCGGAGTAGACGGAGGCCGACGGCAGCCCGCGCAGCCCGGCGATGGAGGCGATGCCGGCGAAGCGCCCGGAGCCGCGCGCGAGCATGGCCGGGATGACGGCGTCGAAGAGGTAGAACATGCCGAGGACGTTGACGCGGATGATGCGCTCGGCGTCGTCGAGGTTGAACTTCGTCGACCACGTCGGCACGGAGATGCCGGCGTTGGCCACGGCGAGATCAAACTCGCCGCCGAGGGCCTCGGCGCCGCGGCGGACGGCATCGCGCACGGCGTCGCGGTCGGTGACGTCGGCCGGCAGCGCGACCGCCGGGGTCTTCAGCTCGCCGACGAGTTGCTCGAGCATCTCCGCGCGCCGCGCCAGGAGCGCCAGCGACCACCCGCGCCGCGAGAGCTCGCGCGCCAGCGCCGCGCCGATGCCGGACGAGGCGCCGGTGATGATGGCTCGCATGGCGCGAGAGTGTATCGTGTGTTCGAAGGGGGCAGGGCGCAGGGAACAGGGGACAGGTGGTTGTCTTGCCGACGCACGTGCAACCGCAAGAACGCCACCTGTGCCCTGTCCCCTGTGCCCTGTCCCCTGATTGCCATGCGTACCTCCACCTCCATCAAGCTCGCCATCGCCGCCGTCATCGCGCTCTTCTTCGCCGGCTTCGTCCTTCGCGCGGCGATGCGTCTGGCCAGCGCGGCCATGCATTCGATGCTCGCGCTGGTCCTCGTCGTCGTCATCGTTCTGTGGGTGGCGTGGAAGTTTCGATAACTTCCGCGACCACCTCGCGCGCGCGCCGCCGCGCCTCCTTCGCCGTCGCGCCGACGCGCTCGTCGAGGAGCGAGCGCAGCGCGCGGTAGGCGTCGCCGCGGTCGGAGGGCTCGCGCACGAGCTGCTGCGGATCGACGCCGCGCGCCGCGATCCAGGCGTCGAGCGATGGCAGGAGATCGCCCGCATCGATCGACCGCAACTCCCGGCGCACGCGCCACGACCGCTGCACACGCGGCGCCGCGAAGGCGACGGCCAGCAGCAGCGCGCACGCCACGGCGATCGGCCAGCGCGCATCGCG
>DATDFB010000030.1:0-10925 GCA_036522835.1 Thermoanaerobaculia bacterium
CTCGACATACGAGGCGTTGCTGTCCGCGGGGGTGAGGAAGCGAGGCTTCTCGCTGCGGTCGAGCGTGGCCAGCCAGACTCCCGCCTGTCCGCGCTTTTTCGCTTCTCCGCCATTCGCGAACACAATGAAGTGATTTCCGTCCGGGAGAAACTTGGGGCAGTAGAGTCCCGTCGCACCAACCTCGTTCGGATGGAGGATCGCTGAGGGCTCGCCGCCCGCGGCGCTCACGCGTTGGATGGAGCGCTCCACGCTCGTGGAGGTATACAGAATCACGCCCTCGCCGTTCCATGCTCCGCCGCCGAATGCGTGCCTGGCGACGATCTCCACGTCGCCGCCGGCGGTGGGAACCTTTTTCAGAAGCGCATTGCTCGTGCCGAACGCAACGAACCGGCCGTCCGCGGACCAGAACGGCGCATAGGCGTAATCGGTGCCGCTGAGCGCCCGTGACGTGCCGCGCGCCATCGAGCGAATCCAGATCAGGCGCTGCCCGTTCTCGTTCGTCGCCGCGTACGCGAGCTGCGTTCCATCCGGTGAAAAGGCGAGCGGCGCGGAGTCATCGAGGAGCCCCTCGGTGGCGATCGCTGTTTCGAGCAACTCCGGGCGCGGACGGGGACGCGTGGCCAGCCACACCGCGGCCGCCGTCACGGCCAAGAGCGCCGTGATCCATGCCATCCGCTCGCGCGGCGTTCTGCGCGGCGCGAGCACCGGCGCTGCGGCCTGCGATCCGCTGCCGGCGATCCATTTCAGCTCCGCCGCGATGTCGTGCGCGCTCTGCCAGCGCTCGTCCGGATCCTTGTGCAGACACTTCGCGACCACGTGCTCGAGCGCGGGCGGCGTGAGCGGCTGCAGCTGCGAGACCGGCTGGGGGTCGGTGGTGAGGATGGCCGCGATCAACGACGTCCTCGTCTCCCCTTCGAAGGCGGGCTTTCCCGTGACCATCTCGTACAGCACCGCGCCGAGGGCGAAGAGGTCCGTGCGCGCGTCGGCTTCGCGCCCTTCGAGCTGCTCGGGCGCCATGTACTGCAGCGTTCCGAGAATGATCCCTTCCTGTGTGAGAGGCTGGGGCCGCTGCATCGACGCCTTGGCCAGCCCGAAGTCGAGCAGTTTCGCTCCCGACTTCGTGATCATCACGTTGCCCGGCTTGAGGTCCCGATGCACGACGCCCGCGCGATGGGCGCGGTCCAGCGCCTCGGCAATCTGCGCGCCGAGCTTCAGCACCTCGGACAGCGGCAGCGGTCCGCGCGCCAGGCGGTCGGCGAGCGACTCGCCGTCGAGCAGCTCCATCACCAGATAGTTCTCTCCGACGTCGAAGAGCGAGCAGATGTGCGGGTGATTCAGCTGCGAGATCGTCTTCGCCTCGCGCTCGAAGCGGAGACGCATCTCCATGCTCGATGCCAGCTCCGCAGGCAGGATCTTGACGGCCACGCTGCGGTCGAGCCGCGTATCCCGCGCGCGCCAGACTTCCCCCATTCCGCCCGCGCCGATCCGCGAGACGATCTCATATGGTCCGAGACGATCCCCTGGTGCGATGGATCATTGTCGCACCTCCGGCGGTCATGATCGATTCGGCTCCTTCATTCCGTTCGTCTGCGCGTCCGAGCCGCCGGTTCTGGACGGTCAGTCGATCGTTCGGGCCGCCGCGAGACATGCGGCGGTGACCAATCAGGCGAGATCCCGCAGGACTTCCGTCGCGTAGACGCGCAGTGGGTGCTCCTCCGGAAGCGACGAGCCTTGCAGGATGCGTTGCGCTTCGGTCGCCAGAGCTCGTCCCTCCTCGAATCGATCCCGCTCGCGCATCAGCGTGGCCAAGTTCGTCAAGGTGAGGGCGAGCTCGGGGTGATCGGCACCGAGGAGCCTTCGCTTGATGACGATGGCGCGCCGATAGAGCTCCTCGGCCTCGTCCGGACGGGCAGTGGCCGCGCAAACGCCGGCGAGATTGTTGAGTAGGACGGCGATCTCGTAGTGATCCGGTCCGACCAGCCGTTCCCAGAACCGGAGCGCGCGGCGATACATCGGCTCCGATTCCTCCCATCGCTCCAGTCCATCGAGGATTCCGGCCAGCGCGCAGAGATCGGCCACTGTGTCGCGATGTTCGTCGCCGAGGAGCTTCCTGCGGATCTCCCAGGCACGGCGGCCCGCGGGCTCCGCCTCCGCGAAGCGGCCCGCCGCGTGATGCACGCCGCCGATGTTGTGCCAGAGACCAGCCGCATCCGCCGATTCCGCTCCGGCCGTCGCCTCGACGATCCGCATGGCCCGCTCATAGGCCTCCAACGCCGGCGGATACCGTCCCCAGTATTTGTAGAGCATGCCCAGTGAATTCAGCGACGTTGCGGTCTGCGGATGATCGGACCCCAGCTCACGCTCGGAGACGCGCACGGCTTCCAGCAGGTCCGCTTCCGCTTCCGTGTATCGTCCGAGGCTGCGCAATACCGTCCCTCGCTGCCCGAGCGCGCGCGTGCGAATCAACGATGCGATCTCCCCTTCGAACTGCGGCAGATTCTTGAGCGCGCGCTTGGCCTGGTCCGCCTCTTCCAACGCTTCCGCATACTTGGCCGCATCGGAAAGGATTCGCACGAGGTCGTTGGTCATGTTGACGAAGTCCGGACTCTCCCCTTCGAGTGCGCGCACGATGGCGATCGCTTCGCGGCATGCGCTCTCGGCCTCGGCCAGCCGATACTCGTCGTGCAGCGCGCTGCTGCGCTCGTGAAGCTCCAGGGCGCGGTCGAAATCGCCGCTCATCGCTGGGCCGCCATCAGCAGCGTCTTCGCGCGGCGGCTGACGCAGGCGAGCGCACTCGCGTAGTTCTCCGGATCGAGTGAAGAGAAGCTCTCGTCGATGACCACCACGGGTGTATTCTGCAGCAGCGCGCGAGCCACGAACACGCGCGCTTTCTCCCCCTGGGACAACTGCCACCCCGTGTCTCCCACGGCCTGCCAGAGTCCGCCCGGCATGCGATCGATCAGCGCGCCGAGGCCGAGCTCGCGCGCGACGGTGTCGGCTTCCCCGAGGTCCGCCGGCGAAGGCGGCCAATTCCGGGCCATGAGCAGGTTGAACGCGAGCGGCGCGGCGAGAATGTGATTGTCCTGAAATTGCGGAGCCACGGCGATGCGGCGGCGCCACTCCTCGGCGCCTGCCGCGTGACGATCCACGCCGCCCACCAGCACCGTGCCGCCGGCCGGGACGCGCATCCCTGCGAGTAACGAGATCAGCGTCGATTTGCCGGCGCCCGCGTCGCCTTCGAGCAATGCGCGCTCGCCTTCGGCCATGTCGAATCCGCAGCGGCGCAAGGTCATGTGCTCGTCGCCTGCGAAACGGTAGGCGACGTCGGCAACCTGCACGGACGCGGATTGTGGGAGATCCTTCGCTGCGCTCAGGATGGCGGGAGCCTCGCCGTACTGCAGGATGCCCGAGATCTGCTGCCAGGCGATGAAGGCGCCGGCGAGCTGGGTCATCCCTTCCGCGCCGCGGCGGAAGCCCTGATGGCCGAGGAGCACGCCGCCGATGCCCACCGCCAACGCGGCGGTCTGTCCGGATTGCCACAGCAGCGGCAGCAACGACAGCACGCCGAGAATCAGCCAGCCGCGGGGAATCACGACCAGCAACCGCGCGTGCGCTCGATCGAGGCGGAGCGAATCCGCCGCGTAGGCAGCGAGCCTGAGGTCGTCGTGCGCGGCCCGTTGCTCCGGCCGCTCCTGCACCAAACGCGTGCGATGTCCGGCCATCGACTCGATGAGCGACTCGGTCATGGTGAGGCGCTGCTGCGTCCAGACGGCGCGCGCCTTCGCATAGCGCCAACCGGCGAAGACGGCGGCCGCGATCCAGAGGACCAGCATCGCCGCGGCAGACGTGGATGCGCCGGCGAGGACAATCATCGCCATGCCGAGCTCGATCAGCGTGAGCATCCCCGAGAGTCCCGCGCCCATCGCGAACGTCTCCAGCGCCTCGGCTTCGAGGACCTTTCCCAGGAACCGCCCCGGCCCGTCGCTGCGCACGGAGTCGGGATCGAGGACCATGGCCCGGTCCAGCAGCCGCTGCTTGAGCAAGCCGCCGATCTGCGCGGCCAGCACTCCCTCGGACCAGGTGCAGACGAGCTGCAGCGGAATGGTCATCAGCAGCACGAGCGCCCACGCCATGACCCATGCGCCATCCATCCGTCCTCCGAGCGCGCCTGCACCGAGGAGCCACCAGGACGCCGCAAGGCAAAGGATCATGGCCAGATGGGCGAGGACGAGGACGATCATCCGCGCGACGACGCCGGCGTCGCGGAGCTGGCGCGCCAAGCCCGACGAAGGAGACGTCTGCAGCAGCCACAGCGACGCCACGCGCTCGTTGTCGATGCGCTCTTCGAGCATCGCCTCCTCGATTTGCAGCGGTGCGAATGCAGCGACCTCCGGGCCTAGCCGCGCAGCGGCGGGCGCCACGATGCACGCGCGCAACGCGCGGAGATCGGCGCGTGCGGTGGTGAGGTCGGCGCACAGCACGCGCCGCCGATCGAGCAGGGCGATGAACGATCCATCCTCGAGCTGGATCAATGCCGGCGCAGCGTGACGAAGCGCATCGTCGATGCCGCGGCCATGCAGGTCGAGGCGTTTCCATCGCGCCGGCCCGAGCTCGGCGGCTGCTTCTTCGAAGCGCTCGGCGGGCCAAAGGATCGTCGTCATCGACGCACCTCGCCGTCTTCGAGGCGATACCGCGTCCACGTTTTCAGCTCCGCCGCCAGCCGCGCTTCCGCGTCGAGGAGCGCCCGAAACCGCGAGTCCGGCCGGGCCGCGAGTGCGCGCGGATCTCCGTCTTCCACGATGCGCGCGTTCTCGACGACCAGCACGCGCGGCAGCTCCAGCGCGTCTTCGAGGTCGTGCGTGACGTAGAGCACGGTCGCTCCCGGCCATCGCGTGGTCACGAGGCGAAGCAAGTGACGGCGCTCGTCGCGATCGAGGCCGCGTCCGGCTTCGTCGCAGAGGACCAGGCGCGCGTCCTCGCGGCCGAGGGCGCGCGCGATGCGCATGCGTTGTCCGTCCGCCGCGGACAGCAACGCGCCGTTCTCGCCGAGCTTCGCGGCCAGACCGCCGCGCAGCCGCCGCAGCATCGGAATCAGACGTGCGTCGCGAACGACGTCGGGAACGGAATCGTTTCCATAGCAAATGTTCGCCATCGCCGAGTCGTTCCAGAGGTGCACTTGCGGATCGACCCAGACGACATCGCGGCGATCGCAATCGAAGCGCAACGCGCCGCGCGCCGGCTCGTGCCATCCGAGGAGCAACCCCGCGAGCGTGGACTTGCCGGCGCCCGAGGAGCCGACGATGGCTACATGCTCTCCGCGCGCGATGTGCAGCGATACGTCGTCGAGGATGACGTGGCCGCCCGCGAGCACGGTGACGTTCTCCAGGTCGATGGCCGCGCCGCCGCTCACCCCGCTCTCGTGAGGAGCAGAGCGAGAGCTGTCCTCTTCCCGCAACGGCTCCATCACGCGCGCAACCGTGTTCCGGATGCGCGGCAACTGCCACGCGCAGGTGGCGATGTCCTGTCCGAGGAGCGGAATGCCCAAGCCCCACCACGCCAGCAGCAGGGCGCCGCCGGGATCGTCCGCGTGGCGCAGATGCGACGTGACGAGCAGGATCGCCAGCGCCAGGCCGAGCGAGTACTGCACTCCCTCCCAGGCCACGACGCCGCGCCGCAGCCCGAGCACCGCCCTTGCCCAACCGCCGATCTGCACGGATTGTTCGTGGGCCAGAGCGGCGCGTGCGCCATGGATGCGGATCGGCACGAGCCCGATGAGCGCATCGAGATAGAAGCGGGCCAGGGAGCCCGAGCCGGTCCGTACCTTGAGATCCTTCTCCGCGAGCATGGGCTGCGCGAACAGCGGCAGCGCCGCCGCCACGATTGCGGCACCGAGCGCCATCGGCATCAATCCGTCGTACAGCACGGCCAGCCCGACGAGGATGAAAAGGAGCGTCATCGCCGCGCGAATGAGACGTCCGATCAGATCGGAGATCTCCCGGACCTCGTGCACGGCGTGCGCGCGATGGGCCATGTCCGAGGCGAGGCGGCTGCGGAAGTAACGGTCGGGAAGCCGCGCCAGAGTGCTCATCAAATCGATGCGCAGGCGGAGCTCGAGCCGTCTTCCGATGCGCAGCACGCCGATCAAGATCGGCCACTCGAGCAGCAGCAGGAAAGCCAGCAGCGCCAGCACGCTGCCCGCGAACGCGACGCGCTCGCGGTTCGTGACCAGTCTGCGGCTCACGTCGAGGAATCCGCGGAAGAGCACGGCCTCGGCCGCCACGCCGGCGGCGGCGACGAACATTGCGGCGAGCAGCATCAGCGCGGTGCCCGCGGAATCGCGGCGTACCAGCCGCAGGACCGTGCGCAGCGGAGGTTCGTCCGCCGACGCCAGCACGGCCTCGAGTTGCGGCGGCAACGCCGCCGCCGGGGCGCATGTGCCGCTGACGGAGAGCAGCACCGCGCCGGTAACGAGCACCGCGCTCTCGGCATCGCAAGCGCGCACGCGCCAATAGGAAAGAGGAATCGACTCCGGAGCGGAGACGAGGGCGCGCGCGACGTCCCCCGCGTTGCGGATGGCGGCGCGGTTCCGCAGAGAGGCCATCATGCGCACGGCGGCATCGAGCGCGCCGAGGCCGCGCCACGATGCGTCGTCGCACGCGGTGCGGATCAGCCTCGCCGATTCACCGGCATCGATGCCCGCATCCGCCATGCGCGCGCGCAGCACGCGCAGCGTGCCGTCGGCTCCAGCCCAAGTGCGCCACGCCGCCGCGTCGACGCGCATCGTGTGCAGATACAGTTTCCGGCGAAACTCCTCCGACTGGAGGAAGTGGCGTCCCGAGGCCGGATCCATCACCTGCAGTCGCTCGCCCATGCGCCGCCAGACCACGACGAAATGCGTGCCGCCGCCCGGAATCGTCGTCACCACCATGGCCGGAAGCAGCGACGCCGCGCGATGAGCGAGATGGTCCTCCGGCACCAAGACTTGGACCGCATCGAGTCCCAGCGCGACGGCCGCTTCTTCGAGCGTATCGATCGACGTTCCATCGAGCTCGGTCTGACAGGCCTCGCGCAGGCGGCTGTAGCTCGCCGCAATGCCGTGACCGTGCAGAAGCGCTTTCAGCGCGGCCGGACCGCAGTCCATCGCCGACGATTGGATGACCTCGGGGATGAGCGCGCGGGTCATCGGGCCTTCTCCGGCCGCATCAACCATCCGCCGGCGATGCGCAGCAGGAGCGCCGCCGGGGAGATCCGCTCGACCTCGATCTCAACGCTGCCCGGCATCCCGTGCTCGACAGGCATGCGGGCCGCGGAGGATTCGGCGATCGTCAGCTCCACGCGAATGCGCCCGTCGCGCACTTCGCCCGCGACGCGCTCGACCGTCGCGGCGAGCGTGCCGTACTCGGCGGAAGGGTAGGCATCCAGCCGGAGCCGCGCGGTTTGTCCGGCCCGGACGCGTCCGATCGCTCCCGGCACGAAGAAGCCGACGACCTGCAGCTCGCGCGACTCGGGGACGATGACCGCAAGCGATTTGCCTTGATCGACCCACTGTCCGGGCTCCAGCGCTGCGAGCTCGGCGACGACGCCGTCAAACGGGGCGCGAACGATTCGTTGATCGCGCTCGAATCGCGCGGTCGAGAGCGCGGCCTGGATGCCGGCGCGCCGCGCATCAGCATGCGAGAGCGCGGACTCCAATTCCCGGATCCGCGCCTGCCGCTCGAAGAGGCGCGTCTGCAGATCTTGTTCGAGGCTGGAGAGCGCGGCACGAGCCGCATCGGAGGCGGAGCTGCGGAGCAGTTCCTCGGCCCGGCCCCGATCGAGCTCGCTCGCGGAGATCAATCCCTGGGCGGCGAGACGTTCGAGGCGCGCGCTCTCGGCGTGCGCCAGCACGGCCGGCGCGCTCTTCTCGGATGCTTCGGCCCGCGCGCGGGCCACGGCGGCGGCGATTCCGCGGCGCTCGGAATCGAGCGAGCGCTCCGCGGTGAGGATCTCGTTCCGAATCGACTGGGCTTCGGCGATCACGCCGCGAAGATCGGCCTCGCGCTCGGCGATGGCGTGCTCCTGGCGCGCCGATGCCAGCCGGACCAACGGCGTCCCGGCGCGCACCCGTGCGCCGGGCTGGACATCGATCGCGGCCACCACGCCGTCTGCCGCGCTCTCCACCGGCCGCGGGCGCCGCGCGATTTCGACGCGCGCCGCTGCCGATGTCTCGCGAATGGAGATTCGCGCCATCGCCATCCAGGCCATCCAGACCAGGACGAACGCAGCGGCGATGACCAATCCGGCGCCGGTGACCCGAAACCGGTCGGCCCGAAGCGTCCGCAGCGTCCGTTCGAATGGCGTGGCCATGGTGCTCGAATGGACAGACGGAATCGAGGGGCGGAATCGATCACCGGATGCCGCCGACTGCTGGGACTGCTCAGCCCGCGGTGGCTTTCCGGCAGTTCTGCCGGCGGGGGCTCGAAGTGTTGCCGTTTTTTCGTG
Organism: Thermoanaerobaculia bacterium; assembly: GCA_036522835.1. Taxonomy (GTDB): domain Bacteria; phylum Acidobacteriota; class Thermoanaerobaculia; order Gp7-AA8; family Gp7-AA8; genus DATDFB01. The sequence goes on from DATDFB010000030.1 coordinate 8,482, forward strand.
GACGACGATGCGCGACGACGAGGCAGGGATCGCCCGAGAGCTGGTCTTGCGGATTTACGCCGGCGACTTCACGGCGGAGACCTCAGCTCGTGGTGCGCTACCGACCTTCCGTGATGCGCAGGCCGAGTTCTAAGCCGTACCTTCCCACAATCGCGCGTCTAATCTGCGTGAAACGCCACACGACTTCTCAGTCACTTACGACGACTGAGGGGCAATTTCCGACCTAGATTTCGCGCAGTCGCCGGTTCCAGCCGACACGGCATCGTTGAGCTACCGGTGTGCCAGAGGATGGCGCGCCCGAGTTTCCGCTGGAGCGGTTCTGTTAAACTGGTCAACGACTAGTTGAAATCGATGGAGCATGGACATGGCCAAGGTCACTGCGTTCGAGGCGAAGACTCGTTTCGGGGAGCTGCTCAACCGTGTATCGGAAGGCGAGGAGGTCATCATCACCCGTCATGACAAGCCGGTGGCGCGGTTGGTGCCCGAAGGTGCCCAACGCTCCGATGATGTTCGCCGCGCCGTGGCGGGCCTTCGAGAGTTGCAGCAACGAATCCGCCGGAGATCGAAAGCCAAGCTGTCGAGGCGGGAGGTTCGGTCCGCCATCGACGAGGGCAGGTTGTGACGCCCGCTTTTGTCGCGGATGCCTCGGTTGCCGTCGGCTGGGTGCATCCCGGGCAAGCGACCGCCCAGACATCCGCGATGCTGGATGCGATTGCCGAGGGGGCCATACTCGAAGTGCCGGCTTTGTGGCCGTTGGAAGTGGCAAACGCGCTGACGGTGCTGGTCCGCCAGCGAAAGTTGACCGAGGACGAGCGTCAAACGGCGCTCGGGTGGCTTCGCATTCTTCCACTGCGCGTCGATCACGAGATGTCCTCGCTGGCCTTTTCCCGGCTGTCAGAATTGGCCACCGCTCATCATCTGTCGATCTACGACGCGGCGTACCTGGAGCTTGCACAACGACGGAAGCTCATGCTGAGCTGCAACGACGCACCCCTTCGAAAGGCTGCTGTCCAGTGCGGCGTCCGCCTTTGGGAGTAGTGGCGAAGACGTTCGGGCGCAAGGCTCAAGAAAGAGCGTTCCTGCTACTCTGACGAAATGCCGCAATCCGGCGGCTCGACGATCGGAGACACTCGACGCCGACTTCGCCGGGGGCGCACCGACTGTGACCGAACGGGATCTCAACGCGTGTTTTCTGCGAAGCCGATCGCGGGCAGGTGGTCTTCGGTCTGGTCTGAGTGGGCCGGTTAGCGTGTCCACGGATTGATGAGCGGAACTCCGGTCACGCGAACATGGGACGTATTTCGCGTCGCTAACGTCAAGCCGTGATGAAGTGCGGTTGCCGCAAGTTGCGCGTCGATGGTCGGAAGTGTCAGCCGCTGTCGCTGCGCAAACGCCTCGACCTGTCCCCAGCGCTCCGCCGCTCCCGCGTCGAACGCGAGCAGCCGCCCCGCGAAGCGAATGCGTACGTCGCGATCAAGCCAGCTTTGAAGTGCAGCGCGCCTTGGCTCGTTCTCATCCAGCAGGTCGATGCCCTTACGGATTTCGCCGATGGTGAGCACGCTGAGATAAAGCAGATCTTCCGGTGTGCTTTCGATCCATTCCGCCACGCCGCGGGCCGGTCGCCGCTTCATGAGCTCGGAGATGACATTCGTATCGAGCAGGTAGCCGGAAGGCGACGTCGCTACCACTTGATCTTCCTGGTCTTGTCGCTCTTCCGTCTCAGGTCGAGGGGGCGTCCCCCCGTGGGCGCGGACCGGAAGAACTCGAGCAGCGAATCAGGTTGTCGCGCTTTCTCGCCGGCGCGATCGAAATCCTCGGCTGGGACGATCACGACCGCCTCGCCGTGCTGTTTGACCACGCGCTGCGGGCCCTCCGTCCGCGCACGCCGGAACAACTCGCTGAAGCGCGCCTTGGCCTCGTGAAGTTGCCACACCGGATGCCTTTGCATGGGTGCAGACTACTTTGACTAGTTTACTGAGTCAATTGACTCCGCTCCATCTTCGTGCTGTTGACGGAACGAGCGACCGGCGCAGCCGCTCCAGCTCCTCGTCGATCTCGCGCGCGAGCGCGCGGTCGCGCGGGCGCGGCTCGACGAAGCCGAGCTTCGCGTGCAGCTTTCCGTCGCGGAGCGCGACGTTGCCCCATCCGATCACGCGGTCCTTCCACAGCAAGGGGAGGGCGTAGTAGCCGAGCCGGCGCTTCGACTCCGGTGTGTACGCCTCGAAGCGGTAGGCCCATCCCCAGAAAATCTCGAACCGGGCGCGATCCCAGACCACCGGATCGAACGGCGCGAGCAGGCGCGCCGCGGTCGGCGCCAGTGCGTCCGCGGGGCGTTCGGCCGCCGGCCAGAACCAGTCCACCCCGTGGGCGCGGACCGGAAGAACTCGAGCAGCGAATCAGGTTGTCGCGCTTTCTCGCCGGCGCGATCGAAATCCTCGGCTGGG
>DATDFB010000031.1:0-5157 GCA_036522835.1 Thermoanaerobaculia bacterium
AACCCCAACGACAAGGCGGCCGAGGACAAGTTCAAGGAGGCGTCCACCGCGTACCAGATCCTCTGCGACGAGGATCAGCGCGCGCGGTACGATCGCTACGGCTTCGAGGGCCTGCGGGCGGGCGGCGGCGGCGCGGGCGGCGCCACCGGCGCCAGGTGCAGCGGCGCGAAGGTGAGGCCGGCCAGTCCGGCCAGCGAGCAGTCTTCGAGCTCCGTCACGCGGCACTCTTCGCTGTTGCGGCCGAACTTGGCCACGTTCCAGCGCACGCCGGCGCTGAGCGCCCAGCCGCTGTCGCCGAACCAATGCCGCAGTCCGGTGACGAGGAAGATCGGGTTGTCGGGCTTGAAGTCGCCGCCCTGGTAGAAGACCCCCGTCGCCTCGGTGATCCAGTTCGTCGTACGCCACCAGCCGAGGGGGTGATTGAGGCCCGCTTCGAGCGTCCACTCGTTCGGGATGTCGATGCTCGCCGGCGAAATGGCGGGGAAATTCGAATCGTCGGCGCTGCGGCTGCCGCGGATCTTGTAGTTGCCGCCGAACGTCCACTGACCGGTCGTGTAGTGCGCGCCGACGCCCCAGTCCGTCCCGCCGGTGGAGATGCCGCTGTCATGGTCGCCGGTCGGAAGATCGGCGAAGAGCGACAGCGCGAAGTGATTCGGGCCGTCGGGCGGGGTGAGGCCGAACTTCGTGGCCAGGCGGATCGGCCCGGTACCGCTCTCGCTGAAGCGGCCGGCGTAGTGGAAGCCGTTGATGAAGCCGGTGCGGTCGTCGCCGCGGTTGTGAATGCGGTCGTACGGCACCATGGCGCTGACTTCCCAGCGGTCCGACAGGCCGTAGCCGACCGAGGCGCTCAGGCGCGTCAGGTAATAATCGATCGGCCGGTTCTCGCGGGCCGAGGGGATCACGATCGGCGACTCGGCCGCTTCGAGCGGGTAGCCGTTGACATAAATGCCGAACGAGAAATCACCGCGATGGAGAGTATTGCCGGTCACGACGTTGAAGAGGCCGGTCTGACCGCTTGCGGTGGGTGCAACGAGCGCGGCCTGATCCGCAGTGGTCATGCTCATGCCGCCCTGCGCGAAGAGGCTGGGAACTACAAGAAAACAAAGAAATCCAATGAGGAACCGAGATCTGCGACGCAACAAGTCACACCTCCTAAAACAATCGCACGGCGTCCGCTCGCATCAGTATAATGCTCGCCGCGCTTACAAAACGTATGCCAGTCCCGTCGATTCGCCTCACTCTAAAACTTTCAACCGCTTGACCTTACCATAAGTTGAGTCGCGTGGCATCAGCCCGCGCAACGCCGCGAAAGAGGAACGAGTCGAATGCGCATCCGTCCCACGGTTGTAATTCTTTCTTTAGCCCTCGCAGCCGCCGCCATCGCCCGCGCGCAGGAAGCAACGCCGCCCCCGCCCCAGCCTCCCCTCACCCCGCCCGCCCAGCAGACGCCGCCGCCCACCGTCACCGGCACTCGCAGCGACGCCTTCCCGAACGTCAACGTCTACCTCCCCGAGGGGCAGGCCAGCATCCGGTTGCGGAAACTCATCAAGAACGTTCTCTTCGAGAGCCAGATCGACTACCGCTTCGTCAACGGCGACATCTCCACCTTCCTCCGCTACAAGTACTACGCGCGCAACTTCACCTACAAACTGAGCGTCTTCGACACGATCGAGTTCCCTGACATCGGCAGCGGCGACGCGCAGGACTTCCAGCGCGTCCGCGGCGGCCTGGTGCTGGCGGAGTTCCCGCGCGACTACGACAAGCGCTACTTCTGGCTCCTGCAGGACGACCGTCTGACCTTCGGCGACGTCACGAACGCCGACAACCGCAAGAACAACATCTACACGAAGCTGGGCTGGCAGTACGGGACGGAGTTCGACGAGCGCTTGAACGCGATCGTCGGCGAGTCGCGCGGCCGCATCATCCCGGTCTTGACCGCGTTCCGCGACATCGGCCCGCAGAAGTTCAGCGTAGCCGCCGCGCTCACCGAGTCGGCGCGCATCTCCACGGGCGACTACAAGTACACCAAGCTCGAGACCGAGGCGCTGCGGAGGTTCGATCTGACGTCGACGTCGTTCTTCGTCATGCGCGCCCACGCCGGCGCGTTCCTGACCAAGTCGAAAGTCGAAGACGCCGACACGCGCCCGCCGATCGAGCAGTACACGATTCCGGCGTACGAGATGTTTTCCCTGGGCGGCCGCGAGGCGCTCAAGTCGATCGGCTCGCAGGACGAGGCCACCGGCATCGACGAGTTCCACGTCACCAACGAGTACTTCGTCCCGGTCTTCCGCAACCGCGACTACAGGCTGTGGGGGCTGCACTGGAACACGATGTACGGCATCGCCTACCTGGGCGCCGGCCAGGCCGCGTACACGCTGCGCGATGCCTTCCGTCCGCGCGACTACGTCGTCGACGCCGGCCTCGGCACCGAGACCAGCCTGCGCGTGCGCGACTACGAGGTGCTGCTCAGCGTGGTGTACGCGCACACGGTGCATAGCCCGGACGCGCTGCGGGGTGGGAAGTGGAGATTTTCGATCCGGACGGTGCGGTGAGGAGGGCGCACGCCGTGCGCCCCTACCGCTCTAGATCCACCTTCACGTCGCGCACGCCGTCGATCCCGCGGATCAGGCTGGCGACGACGTCTTTTTGCATCTCGAACTGTACGTGGCCGCCGACGTGGACGACGCCCTGCTGCGACTCGATGCGGAACGTGCAGCCGTCGAGCCTCCGGTTCGACAATGCGCGCTCGGCGCGGCGCTCGATGGCCGGGTCGTCCGGCGCCTCGGCGAGGCTGACGACGTTGGCCACGCGCTGATACCCTAGGGTGCGGGCGTAGTCGGCCACGCGCGTGACTTCCGCCGGGTCGAACGTCTTGCCGCGCAGCACGACGATGCCGCCGACTTCGAGGGCTCGGAAGCCGTCAATGCTGAAGCCGCCGTCGGCGAAGCGGGCCGTAATGTCGGTGGCAGGCGGCTCGTTGCCGCGCGCCATCAAGGGGAGAGTGGTGAGGGTCAAGAGCGCGACGAAGATCGCGGCGCTCAATTTATTTGTCGTTCTCATGTTCCTTACTAGAGCAGCGAGCGTGCCAGCGCTAGAACGCTGATCTTTCAGCGTTTAGGAAGCAAGCCCGAGAATGGCCACGCGGGTGTCGTCGATCCCGGCGGTGCTGTGGTGGAGGTAGACGTCCCACATCAGCAGGATGACGAGCCCGACGATTGCGGCCATCGCAAGGAGAGCGGTGATTCTGCGGATCATCACGGTGTCGGGTGCGAGCAACGGATGTGCCTGAGAAGGGGGTGACGGGTGACGGGACATTACCTGTGACCCGTGACCCGTGACCCGTGACCTGCCCCCTTAATTTATACTTCCTCGTGCCCCGCATCTCCGTCCTTCCCTCGGATCTCATCAACCAAATCGCCGCCGGCGAGGTCGTCGAGCGCCCCGCCTCCGTCGTCAAGGAGCTCGTTGAAAACTCGATCGACGCCGGGGCGGCCACGATCGACGTCCTCCTCGAGAACGGCGGCAAGACGCTCATCGAAGTGCGCGACGACGGTGCCGGCATGAGCCACGACGACGCGCAATTGGCCATCGAGCGCCACGCCACGTCGAAGATCCGCGCCTTCGACGACCTCGCGCGCGTGGCCACGCTCGGCTTCCGCGGCGAGGCGTTGCCGTCGATCGCCAGCGTCTCGCGCTTCACGCTGACGACGTTCGACGGCGCGGCGCCGCACGCCATCGAGATCGACTGCGATCCGCTCACCGGCGCGCGCCGCGTGCGCCCCGCGGCGCGCGACCGCGGCACGACCATCACCGTACGCGAGCTCTTCGAGAACGTCCCCGCGCGGCGCAAGTTTCTGAAGAGCGCCGACGCGGAGTTCCGCGCCATCGTCACCGTCGTGACCTCGTACGCGCTGCCGCTGCCGTCGCGCGCGTTCCGCGTCGAGCACAACGGCCGCGTCGTCCTCGACCTCCCCCCCGTCGCCACGCTGCGCGAGCGCGTCATCCAGGTCTTGGGCGACGACGCCGCGCCGCACCTCGAATCGATTGACGCCGCGATCGACTCGACGCGCGCGGCCGGCTTCGTGACACGCGGTCTGCGCTACGGCAGCCGCCGCAATCAATTCTTCTTCGTCAACGGGCGGCTGGTGCGCGACAAAGTGCTCACGCACGCCGCCAATCGCGCCGCCGAGGCTTTCGACTTCGACGGTCATCCGGCCATCGTGCTCTTCGTCGACGTGCCGCCGCAGTCGGTCGACGTGAACGTCCATCCGGCCAAAACCGAGGTGCGCTTCCGCGACTCCGGCGTGGTGCACGTCGCCGTCGAACAGGCCATCAAACGCGCCTTGGGCGGCGCCGAAGAGGGAAAAGCGCTCCTCTCGCCGGAGCCGGCGCTCCTCACGCCGATCCAGCGCTACGGCGCGCCTGCGCCGATGCCGCAATTCACGCCGCTCTTTCAAACGCGCGCGGTGGTGCAGCCTGCGGTGCTCGAGGAAGAGCCGCTGCCGCAGCTCGGCGACCTCAAAGGCCGCGTGATCGGGCAGTACCGCATGAGCTACATCCTCGTCGACACGCCCGGCGGCCTGCGCCTCGTCGACCAGCACGTCGCGCACGAGCGCGTGCTGTACGACCGCTACTGGACGCGCATCGCCGAGGCCGCGCCGGTGACGCAGCAGCTCCTCGCGCCGACGCTCTTCGAGTGCGGCGCCGCGGAGTGCGCGGTCTTGGAGTCGCACGCGCCGGAGCTCCGCGCGGTCGGCTTCGACATCGAGCGCTTCTCCGGCAACGCCTTCGCCGTCTCCGCCGTGCCGCCCGAGCTCGTGCGCGCCGACATCGACAGGTTCTTGCACAAGCTGATCGACGCGTCGATCGACGAGCGCGGCTCGCACGTGACGGCGGTGCGCGAGAAAGTCTGCGCGTCGCTGGCCTGCCAGGCGGCGATCAAAGTGCACCGGGCGCTCAGCGGCGAGGAGATGGCGCGGTTAGTGGCCGAGCTCCTGGAGTCGTCGAACCCGTACGCCTGCCCGCACGGCCGGCCGATCGTCGTCGACATCAAGCACCTCGACATCGAGCGGCATTTTCACCGGAAGTAAGCCGGTTCTCCGAGGTAGGATGGGGACATGAGCCAGGCTCGGGACTACGAGCAGTTCGACGATAAAG
>DATDFB010000032.1:0-9718 GCA_036522835.1 Thermoanaerobaculia bacterium
TACATGCCGCCGCTCCGACAGCGGCGGCATGGCCGCCGCACTCCACACAATCGAGCAGCTCGAGCACTTCGTCGACCGCGAACGACGCGGTCTCCGACGCGCCGATCTCGAGCTCGAGGTGAATCGTGTCGCCCCACGCTGACGGCGTCCAGAGTCCGCCGCTCGGATCGACGAGCTCGCGGCCGAACGCGGTCGTGTCGTTGCCGCCGTAGACCCAGAGCACGGCGTCGTCGGGCAGCTTGACGTTGCTGAGATGGAGGCGCAGCCGCGACGCGCCGCCGACTTTGACGTTCGTCGCCCAGGCGATGCCGCGCGACGTCGCCGCCGCGATGCCGCGTCCCAAGGGCGAGACGGCGCGCTTGGCCGCGGCGCCGCCGACCTGCACGCGCACCGGATCGACGAACGGACGGCGCACGCCGTTGCGCAGCGGCACGTGCCCCGAGGCGTTCCACTCCTCGATCTCCAAGACCTTCTCCGGCATGGCCCGCACGACGCTGTCGAGCGTCACGGCCGGCGCGGCCGGCAGCTCCAGCGCCAGGCGCGGCGCGGCCGGCCATGCTCGCTCGCCGGCGGCGTCGCGCAGCGAGAGGCCGCCGACCGATTGCGCGGCGGCGGGGAGCGCGAGCAAAGACACGAGGAGCAGGAGCAGAGCGGGGGGCCGTCTCATGGCGAAGCGCCCATTGTCGCCGAGCGCACGGCGTTCCGGCAACGGTTCGGTATGATGCGCTCATGACCGATTTCCTGACCCGCTACGCCAACGAGCCCCTCGACGGCAAGTACCGCCTCATCGAGCGCCTGGGCGCGGGCGGCATGGGCGAGGTGTTCAAGGCGGAGCACGTCTACCTCGGCGCCACGCGCGTGATCAAGATCGTGCGGCCGCAAATCTCCGCGAGCTCCGAGGCGCACGAACGCTTCGTGCGCGAGGCGCGGCTGGCCACGAAAGTCCACCACCACAACGTCGCCACGCTGCACGACTTCGCCACGCTGCCCGACGGCGCGGCCTACATGGTCTGGGAGTTCATCGACGGCGAAAATCTCTCGCAACTCTCGCGGCGCCGCGGGCAGCTCGCGCCGCGCCTGGCCATTCGCCTGGCCACGGAGGCGCTGTCGGGCCTCGACGCCATCCACCGCGCCGGCATCGTGCACCGCGACATCAGCCCCGAGAACATCATGATCGCCCGCGACGACGACGGCGAAGAGCACGTGAAGATCATCGACCTCGGCGTGGCCAAGGCCGAGGAAGGCGATCCCGGCATGACGGCCACGGGCATGTTCATCGGCAAGCTGCGCTACGCCTCGCCCGAGCACCTCGGATTCTTGCCCGACGGCGAGCGCATCGACGGGCGCGCCGATCTGTACTCGCTGGCCATCGTGCTGTACGAGGTGCTCACCGGCCGCGCTCCGTTCGAGGCCACCTCGCCGCATCAATACTACGTCCGCTACTCGCGCGACGAGGCGCTGACGATGCCCGACCTGGCGGCCGTGCCGGGCGGACCGGAGCTGCAGAGCGTGCTCTCGCGCGCGCTGGAGCGCGACCGCAACCGCCGCTTCGCCAACGCGCGCGAGTTCAGCGAGGCGCTGCAGCGCGCCTCGGCGGCGATTCCCGACGAACGGGCCCTGCCGACGATGGCACTGCCGATGGACGACGCCGACTCCACGATGAAGATGGGCACGACGCCGCAGCCGACACAGTCGACGCCGTCGCCGTTCGTGACGACCGTCCGCACTGACTACGGCGCGCCGACGGTGTCGCAAACGCCGCTGCCCGAATCCGCGGTGTACACGCCGCCTCCCCCACCCCCGCCCGTGTCGTCGCCCGCGACCGTCTCCACTCCGGCGCCGGCGCGCTCGAAGTTCCTGCCGATCGCGCTGGCGATCGCCGTGCTGCTGATGATCGCGTTCGTCGGCCTCGTCGCCTACGCCACGAAGCCGCTGTGGTGGAAGGGAACGGCGACGGAGACGACGTCGACGACGACGCAGGCGGCCGTCATCGCGCCGCCGGCGCAAACCGCAACCACCGCGCCGTCGCAACTGCCGTCGCATACGACGGTCGACGTAACGACGACGACGACGGCGGCGCCACCGCCGTCGTCGTCGGTGATCCTTCCGCCGACAACCACCACCGCACCGCCGCCGACCGCGACGGTCGGCGAAAAACCAAAGCCACAACCGAAGCCGAAGCCGCAGCCGGCCACTCCGCCACCGACGGAGACGACGGCAACGGAAGAAGCCGAGGCGCCTGCACCCGCGCCGGCGCCCGTGCAGCCGTCATCCGTCCACACCTACCAGGACGCGAAGGGCGACTCGACGTGGAACAGCGCCGCCGTCGATTTCGCGCGCCGGCAGCTTTCGGGGGTGAAGTCCGTGGCGGTTCAGGGAAGCTCGTCGGGCGATCCGGCGCTGACGGAGGAGGTCGAGCGGCTGCTCACGCGTCAGGGCCTCACGATCTCGCCGTCGGCCGACACGGTGATCAAGTTCCACGGCAAGCTCGACCGCCGCAGCTTCGGGCGGAAGACGCGCTTCGCCGACGCGACGATCTCGCGCCGCGGGCGCGTGGTCTTTCACTACCAGCTCCCGCTGGAGGATTACCGCACCGGCGACGATCCGGCCGAGGCCTTCGTGCGGGTGGCGGGGGATTTGTTCCGGTAAATCCGCGGCTTTCGCTCTTCCGTAGAAAACGCACAGGGAGGCTCAACCGATGTCTGTAGAAGCACACGCGGGTCCGCCGCCGCACGTCGCCATCATGCAAATGGTCATGGGTGTGTGGGTGGCGCAGATCGCCAGCGCCGTCGCGCAGTTGGGCATCGCCGACAACATCGCCAAAGGCAACGTCTCCGTCGACGAGTTGGCGGCGGAGTGCCCCGCGGATCCCGAGGCGCTCTATCGCCTGCTCCGCGCCGCCGCGTCGATCGGCCTCTGCGCCGAGACCGCGCCGCGCCACTTCGCGCTGACGCCGGTCGGCGACGCGTTGCGCAGCGACGCGCCGCACTCGATGCGCGACTTCCTCGTGGCCGAGACCGCGCCCGGGCACTGGCTGCCGTGGGGCCGCCTCGCTGACGCCATCCGCCGTGGCGGCCCGCTCACCGAGGAGATCCTCGGCGCGAACGCGTGGGACTACTACGCGAAGAACATCGACGAGGCGAAGTGCTTCGCGCGCGGGATGAGCAACCTCTCCACCATCGCCTCCGAGGATGTGGCGCGCGTGTATGACCCGGGCGACGTCAAGCGCATCGTCGACGTCGGCGGCAGCGAGGGCGTGCTCCTGCGCGGCCTCCTCGCCCGCGTCCCCGGAGCGCGCGGCGTGCTGTACGACCGCCCCGAGATCATCGAGGCGGCGCAGGGCGCGATCGCCTCGAGCGGCCTCGCCGATCGCATCGAGGTCCTCGGCGGAGACTTCCTCACGGAGGTGCCGGCCGGCGGCGATCTGTATCTGTTGAAGAGCATCCTGCACGACTGGCCCGATGCGCAGTGCGAGACGATCGTGCGCAACGTCCACCGCGCCGCCGCCACCGACAGCCGCCTGCTGGTCGTAGAGATGACGCTCCCCGACGGCCCCGCCGGCGCGCCGTCCCCCGTGCCGCTGATGGACATCAACATGCTCGTGATGCTCGGCGGCCGCGAGCGGACGGCGGCGGAGTTCGCCGCGCTGCTGGCGGGCTGCGGCTACATGGTCGAGCGCGTGATTCCGACGCCGGGGCCGTTCAGCGTGATCGAGGCGCGGCGGAGCTGAACCGGAACGGGAAGAGGATCGGGACGCGCGCAGTAGCCTCTTAGCCTGCCTCGCGATTCCCGGAACTGCCGGCTGTCAGGCAGTGACGTGGATCTTCTCGTACAAAAACTCAGGCGCTAAATCGGCCTTGTTTGGCCATTCGATTGTTCCGGTGTCGTGGTTCACATGCAGTTGACTGAAGAATGTAGGATCTTTGAGAGGCTCGAAGACGGGACCGTAAAGTTCGGCGGAAAGGTCCACCTCTCCCTCCGTACCGTCTTCGAACCGAAGCCAGACCGTGTAATTGTCGATGTAGCGAGCTTCAATGACATCGAACATGTTCTACTCCAATGGAGGAATAGGACTTAGCTCCTTCCCCTCCTTAGCCAGCTTCCAGTTCTCAAAAAGCTCTTCGCGATGAATGCTCCACCACTCGCGGATCAAAACCTCAGCTCGTGGGGAGAGCTTGCCTGTCACGGCGCCATCAGCAATTCGAACAATCACCTTCCGGCCAGAATACCGGGCGTGGAAGTGAGCCGGTTCGTGCTCCCGATGATACATCGCAATGACGATGCCGAAGAATCGGCTGATCTCGGACACGCGGTAACTTTATCGCGACCACCGACCGGTCGCGTTTCGCGCCGTGAACGTCACGCCACTCGTCGATATCTGTCTCGTGCTCCTCATCATCTTCATGTTCGTGCTGCCCACGGTCGTCAACGGCGTGCCGGTGAAGTTGCCGGCGGCGGCGCACAGCGAGGCCGGCACGCCGCCGCGCCAGCTCGCCGTTCACGGTCAAGAACGACGGCACGGTCTACCTCGGCGCCGAGGTCCTGCGGCGCGAGCAGGTCGCCGCGGCGCGACGTCGTGCAGGTGCTCGACTGGTGCCGCGGCGCGGGCTTCGCCGACGTCAGGCTGGCGACGGCGCCGGGCCAGACGGCACGTGCGGACCGAGCCCGCTGAGAATCGCGAAGAAGATCGCCCGAATCTCGCCTTTGTGCCAAGACCGCGCCCGGGCACTGGCTGCCATGGGGCCGCCAGGCCGACGCCGGGCGCCGCGGTGGTCCGATGACCGAGGCAAGTCCTCGGCGCGAACGCGTGGGACTACTACGCGAAAACATCGATGAGGCGAAGTGCTTCGCGCGGCGAGTGATCGTCGCAGCCGGCGTCCCCGCCGGCTGCGACAGCACCGGTCATCCGACGGTGATGGTTTTCGTCATGTGGCAAACATCGCCGCCCTGGAGCGACAGCGCCACGCCGACATGCAACTGCATGCCGGGACGGAACAACGGTGTCGAGTACTCGCCGCTGGCCTCTTTGCCGGCCTCGCCGGCAAACGAGGCGTTGACATACCAGATGACCGTCTCGTCGTCGGAGCGCCCGGTGAGCTCCACGGTGCCGAGCTCCACGTCCGGCTTCAGCGGCTTCGCCGACCACTTCACCATGTAGCGCGTCGCCTCGTCAGCGTAACCTTCGATAAAGAGCTCCACCCGGTCCTAGCATCCTTCAGCCATGTCCATCTCCTTTCGCAAAAGTAGTCGGACACGGCGGAGCGAATTACCGCGTCGCGGTTTCGTGCCGTGACATTCCGGCGTCCAACGCGCAGGAGGTGCCGCATGCACGTGCGCTCGCAGAGGCGGTTTTTGTCAGCTTGTGAGGACAGTTCGCCCGCTCAACGTATTGGGCCATTCCAACAGGATGCTTTGATTAGCTGCACCATACAGATGATCGAACCTATTTGAGATTTGCCAAAAGCGTTTCATACGGCTCGTGTGCACCGATCCAAAACCATACCATCACGTTTCCGCTCTCCAGAAGCCCAACCACGCGATAGCTGCGCCCGACTCTTGCCGAGTAAATCGGCTGTGTTGCATGCACGCGTTTGAAGTGTAGACTTGAGTGGTGTGGATTAGCGGTGAACAGCCGATAGGCAAGTCGCGCCTGCGTGCGGATCTCGGCTGGAAGAGCAGCATAACGTTTGCGAAACGCTGCGGTGGTTTGCGACTTCACAGCTTGTCTGGATCGAGCGGCTCCGTGAGACCAGCGCGATACTCCTGGCGCGCTTCTTCGGCCATGCGGGCGAGAAGATCCTGAGACTTGGCGAATAACTCATCCCACCGCCGTTCAGATTCGAGTTCGGCAAGCATGAACGCGGCAAACGCCTCCTGCTCCTCTTCCGGAAGCTTGGCTGTCTCAGCGATAACTCTGTCGAGCAGTCTTCCCATGACGATTCATTTTACTATGATGTGATCGCTGAAGGACGGGAATGGGTAAGTGTCTCGGCTGACGTCACCAGCCGCTCGGCGCGTCCGGCGTTTTCCTCACTCACGACGACGCTCGCCACACGTGCAGTTCGTGAGGGCCGAAGCGCGCTCGACTTTAACGACGCAGCAAAATTTGAGATCTCGAGCAAGACACGGCACTTTCGCGGCGGCGTTTTCGCGGTCGTAGCGAGCCGCCCCCCACGCCGGCCTCTGGAGAGCGGCACGACCGCTGCCGCGGCCAACACGAATGGCAGGAGCGAACTGCAGCCGACGTGACGCGGGCGCCCAGTTGGAGCCGCCCGGAGGCGGCTCCGCCGCCGAGCCAAGGCAGAGGCGGTTTTTGTCAGCTTGTGAGGACAGCGGCTAGGGCCATACCAAGTTAACGATTACGGGTTGGTCCCGATATGTCAGCCAGAGTGTGCCGTCCGGTGAAGGCACGATTCTATTAACTACTTTTTCTGGAAAATGTCCGGTTGTGGGAACCGCTATTTCGCGCGACAAAGTTGCATCCAGCGAATACCTCTGGAGCCGCGATTTATCAAGCGAGTACGGTGCACAGCTGCAGTCCGCGACCCAAACCGCCTGGTCGCCGGCGACGATGTCATAAATGGTGTCACCGGGTCGATCAATAATTTTTTCGAGGCCTCCGCTCGGCAGGACGCGTACCACGAATGAACCTCTTGGAGCACTAATGAACGTGGGACCCAACGTAGACGTTGCAACCGCCCAGATCGCGCCGCCCGGCACCGCAAGCACCGATACAAACCCAAAATATAGCTCACGTGATCCCATCGACGAGAACAACGCATCGTTGCGGTATTCGACGAAAATTCCGTTTCCGGCCAAGTGTCCTACGCTTCTACGCGTAACAAGCCATATCGAATTGTCCATGCCAATTGCGAGCCCCGACGGATAAGCCAAGCTTGACGGCAGCTTGTACCCCGTGACCGACTCAGTGACCGGATCCAGACGACTCACGAATTCCGATGTAAGGAACCATACCGCGCCGCTGTAATCTATGGCAATTCGAGAAATGCCGATGTTGGGGCTGGCTAAGATCGCCCGTACGCTCTGACTTTTGTCTATTCTTAGTATTGCGTGTCCGGCAGCGCACCACGCGGCGTCGTTCGTCGCGGCTATATCGTCGACTTTGGTGGTCACCGGAATAAGGACTGGCGTGCGATCAGAGCTCAGATAACCGACCATATGATCGGCAGTCGCGCTCTCGCCAGCGAACCAAACCGTTCCATCCGCTGATACCGCCAAGTCATCGATAGCGGCGACGCCAGCGAGTGCGTACTGCCGAAATTGCAGACCCGGCGGCAGTGAAGCGCGCCTGCGCTGTGCGTAGCCGCTTGCGGGCACAAGGATACCCGCGGCTACCACAGTTACGAGAACTATGAGACGTTGCACGCGATCTGTACGGCCGGGTTGGGTAACGCGTCTAGATCAATATCGGCTTTAGTACTTCGTAGGAACGGATTGGGCGACTGAACGGATGGGAGAAGCGACGACGCACCAATTCACGCCATCGGCCTAACCTTCGATATAGAGCTCCACCCGCTCCTTGCATCCTTCAGCCATATTCATCTCCTTTCGCAAAAGTAGTCGGACACGGCCCAGCGAATGACCGCGTCGCGGTTTCGCGCCGTGACATTCCGGCGTCCAACGCGCAGGAGGTGCCGCATGCACGTGCGCTCGCAGAGCTCGCTCGAATCGAACATCAACGTTACGCCGCTCGTCGACGTCTGTCTCGTTCTCCTCATCATCTTCATGCTCGTGCTGCCCGCGGTCGTCAACGGCGTGCCGGTGAAGTTGCCGGCGGCGGCGCACAGCGAGCCGGGCGCGCCGCCGCGCCAGCTCGCCGTCACCGTCAAGGACGACGGCACGGTCTACCTCGGCGCCGAAGTCCTGCGGCGCGAACAGGTCGCCGCGGAGCTGCAGCGCCTCCACGCGCAGGCACCCGACCGGCCGGTGGCCGTGCGCGCGGACAAGACGCTGAAGTACGGCGACGTCGTGCAGGTGCTCGACTGGTGCCGCGGCGCGGGCTTCGCCGACGTCAGGCTGGCAACGGCGCCGGGCCAGACGGCACGTGCGGACCGAGCCCGCTGAGAATCGCGAAGAAGATCGCCCGAATCTCGTCGTCGTTGAACGGGCTCTCCTTGCCGGAGCGCTGCGCGATCAGGCGGTCGCGGATCATCGACTCCGTCGCGCCGAGAAGCGCGGACGACATGGCCGCGTCGCTCAGCTCCGGCGTGAATGTACCGTCGCGTTTGCCGCGGCGGATCAGCACGAGCAGCAGGTTCTCGAACTCCATGAACCCCTTCGACAGCAGGATCTCGTACGTCGAGCCGCGGATGCGGCGGCCTTCGAACAGCAATAGATACGCGAGATCGGCGTCTTTGCCGAAGGCGTCGGTCACGCAATGGAGCACGCCGGCGAGCGCCTCGCGCGCGTCGGCCGCGGCGACGACCACGCTCTGGATCTCGTGGTTGAGCGTCGCCCAGCTCTCGTTGAAAATCGCCTCCAGCAGGCCGGCCTTGCTGCGGTAGTAGCGGACGAGCTGCGATTCCGAGGTGCCTGCCTCGCGGGCGATGTTGGCGGTCGAGGTCTGCTCGAAGCCATACTTGGCGAACAGCGCCTTTCCCGACTCGAGGAGGCGCCGCCGCGACGTCATTGTGGTATCGCCGTCGACCGTCGTCATTTTCTGTAGGATGGTAGTTGTGCCGCGACGATTGGTCAACCAACCAGCGGCTTGTGAAAGCATCGCTACCGTAATGCAGGAGAAACGGCAGGCTCCCGTGCTCGCGACGGAGATCCTCGTCGGGCTCATCCTGCTGCTCAACGCGGTCGTCCGCCTCCGCTACCTCGGCCTTCCGCTCGAGCGCGACGAGGGCGAGTACGCCTACGCCGGGCAGCTCCTGCTTCAGGGCATTCCACCGTACAAGCTCGTTTACAACATGAAGTTCCCCGGCACGTACGCCGCGTACGCGCTGATCGAAGCAATCCTAGGCGAGACCACCGAGGCCATCCGCATCGCGCTGATCGTCGTCACGTGCGCCACGGCGCTCCTCGTCTACCTCCTCGGCGCGCGGCTCTTCGGGCGGGGGGCGGGCATGGCCGCGTCGGCGGCGTACGTGCTGTTGTCGCTGTCGCTCGCCTCGCAGGGGCTGTACGCGCACGCAACGCACTTCGTGGTGCTGCCGGCGATGGGGGCGTTGGTTCTGCTCTCGACGGGCGCACGCCGTGCGCCCCTACCGGCCGGCGTCCTCCTCGGCCTGGCCGTTCTGATGAAACAACCCGGCTTCGCCTTCGCCGCGTTCGGAGTCTTGTGGATGCTCGCGGAGAAACGCTGGCGCGACGCCGGTCTCGTCGCCGCCGGCGGCGCGACCGTCGCGGCGGTCACGGCCATCGCCCTCGCCGCCGCCGGCGTCTTCGGCCGCTTCTGGTTCTGGACGATCCGCTACGCCGCGGAGTACGCCAGCGAGACCACGCTGGCCGAGGGGAAGCGATTCTTCCTGGCGCAGTTCGGCGCCATCGTCGGATGGACGCCCGCGCTCTGGATTGCCATCGCCGTCGGCATCGCGCTGCTGCTCGTTGAAAAACGCCTCTTCGTCCCCACGCTGATCGTCTTCTCGTTCCTGGCCACGAGCGCGGGCCTTTACTTCCGCCACCACTACTTCCTGCTCCTCTTCCCCGCCTGCGCGCTCGCGGCGGGCGGAGGCGTGGCGGCGGCGATGCGCCG
>DATDFB010000033.1:0-2324 GCA_036522835.1 Thermoanaerobaculia bacterium
GGCGGCATGGCCGCCGCACTCCACATCAGGCCTTCGCGCGCTGCACGAACACGCTGCGAATCCGCTCGGCGGCCTCGGCCTCCACCCCCGACGCGACCTCCTCGGCGAAGACGCGCAGTTGCTCGAGCTCGACCTCGCCGAGCTCGCGCAGGCGCCGGCGCAGCACGAGGCGGGCGAGCTCGAACTTCGTGTCGGGCAGGCGCACCAGCCCATTCAGATCGCCGAGGAGCTTGTCCAGCGGGCGCGTCTCGATGTTCTCCGCGAAGTCTTCCATGTCGTGGAACGTCGTCGCGTGCGCGCCCTTGAGGACCAGCGTGGTGTCGAGGAGGTGATTCATTTCCGTCCCCGGCGATGCAATCGCGCGGCCATGGCACCCCAAATAATTGCTACGAAGTAGGTAACGTGATGCGCGGCAAAGGCGAACGGAATCAGAGGCCAGTAACGCCGCGGCAGCCGCGTCGCGCTCGCCCCTAGGATGAGCGTGCCGATGTAGTACGGCACGGCGAGCACCGGAAAGAAGAAGAACATCAGCGCCGCGCCAGCGAAGAACGTCTTGATCTTCGGGTTCGCGCGGTACGACGGCTCAATCAGCATCCGCCCCGTTTTCACGCGGTAGCGCCAGCGCTGCGAGAGGTAGTCGGCGGGAAAGGGGCGGCGGCGGTGATGGACACGCACGCCGGAGTGATAGATGACGCGGCCGCGGGTCATGACGCGCTCGACGAGCGCGGTGTCTTCGCCGATGTAGCCGATGGCCTCGTCGAAGCCGTCGAAGGCGCTGCGGCGGACGAAGAGGTTGACCAGCGCGACGTCGTTCGGGTGCTCGATGGCGAAGACGCCGTCGCGGCCTTCGTGGGCGAGGACGCCGCTGCCGATCCAGCGCGTGGCCAGGAGCGTGTCGGAGAAAAGCTCCGGAACCGAGGAGTCGTCCGGCGCGGGATCGGGACCGCCGAGGGCGAGGACGTCGGGGTGCGCGTCGAGGTACGCGACAGCCGTGGCGAGCCAGCAGGGATCGGCCGTGGCGTCGTCGTCGATGAAGGCCAGGATCTCGCCGGCGGCGACGGAAACTGCTCGATTTCTTCGAGTTGCGGGATTACGATTCGGCTCGACAACGTTACGGACGCCGGCCTCGGGCAGCAGCGAGAGCGGCGCCGCCGAGACGGCGATCAACTCGAATTCGAAGGGCGCCTGCTGCTGCAACACGGAGTCGATGGCACGTTGCGCATCGGCGCGTTCGACGGGCATGATCACGGAGACTTTCATTCTGGAGTGCGGCGGCCGTGCCGCCGCGCTGACAGCGCCGGCGTGGCCGGCGCACTCCACACGATAATCGCATGAAGCTGATCATTCAGATCCCCGCCTTCAACGAGGAAGGCACCATCGCGCAGACGCTGCGCGAGATCCCGAAAAAGATTGACGGCGTGACCTCGGTCGAGACGCTCGTCGTCGACGACGGCAGCAGCGACAAGACCGCCGAGGCCGCGCGCAAAGCGGGAGCGAGCCACGTCGTGACGCTCAAGTCGCACCGCGGCCTCTCCGCCGCGTTCCGCGCCGGCATCGACGCCGCGCTCCGCCTCGGCGCCGACATCATCGTCAACACCGACGCCGACAACCAGTACGCCGCCGCCGACATCGCCAAGCTCATCGCGCCGATCGTCGCCGGCACCGCGGAGGTCGTGATCGGCGACCGCCAGGTGGCGAAGTCGCCGCACATGTCGCCGCTGAAGCGGACATTGCAACGCCTCGGTTCGTGGACCGTCGGCCTGGCCTCGGGGCTGCGCGTCGGCGACGTCACCAGCGGCTTCCGCGCCTTCTCGCGCGAGGCGGCGCTGCAGATCAACGTGTTCAACCCGTTCACGTACACGCTGGAGACGATCATCCAGTCGGGCGCGCGCAACCTCGGCGTGCAGTCGGTGCCGGTGCGGACGAACGCGGCCACGCGCCCGTCGCGGCTCTATCGCGGCGTCGGCACGTATCTGCGGAAGTCGATGGCGACGATCTTCCGCATCTACACGCTGTACAAGCCGCTCAAGACGTTCTTCGCCATCGGGGCGCTGCTGCTGGCGCTCGGCACGATCCTCGGCGTGCGCTTCCTCTGGCACTTCGCCGAGGGCGACCGCGCCGGGCACATCCAGTCGCTGATCCTCGCGGCGGTGTTTCTGATCGTCGGCTTCCAGACGATCCTCATCGGCCTCGTCGCCGACTTGATCTCCGTCAATCGCCGGTTGTCCGAAGAAGTGCTCATTCGCCTCAAGCGGATGGAACTGCCGGAGACGAAGCCGCGTCCGCGCGAGCAGCAGCGCCCCGAACGCCGCCCGCGCCAGGAC
>DATDFB010000034.1:0-81973 GCA_036522835.1 Thermoanaerobaculia bacterium
GTCGTCACCTTGATGTTGCCGACGCAGTAGCCGGCGTGGCTCATCAGGCTCGCGCCGGGATTCCCTTCCTCCGTCTGCAGCACGAACGCGGCCGGCGCGGTGACGCACGCCGTCGACTGTGCGAGGAGCACGTGCTCGACGACGTCGATGCGCGGCAGGTCCCACCCCGTGCTCTCGCCGTCGCCGACGCCGATGATGGCCACCGCAGGCTTGGCTTTGCTAAAGTACGTCGGATTGGTGCTGCTCTCGCTGCCGTGGTGGTTGACGTGCAGCACGTCGATGCCGCCGGCGCTGATGAGCGGATTCGCGCCGCCGGGGGAGATGGCGTTGATGACCGAGGTCTCGACGTCGACCTGCGACGTCGAGCGGCCGGTGCAGGCGTCCGAGCCGCCGCCCATGTCGCTGGCCCAGAGGTAGTCGAAGCCGCCGTATTTGAGCAAGAGGGCGATGGAGCGGTCGTTCTCGTCGCTCACCGCCACCGAGCCGCCGCCGATGATCGAGCCGTTGCGGGCCACGCAGGTGAGCGTCGCGCCGTTGCCGAGCTGAATCACCGTGCCGACCGGCATCGCCACCGGCGCGCCCGCGGTCTTGCCGGCCGAGGCGGCGTTCCAGCCGTCGACGCACGACGACGCGTACGACGAGCCGTTGTAATACTGCTTGACGTGCACGTCGTAGCCGGCGTTCAGCACCTCATCGAGTCCGCCGGTGTGGTCGCAGTGCTGATGCCCAGCGATGACGTAATCGAGTCCGTTGGCCGGCTGCACGCCGATCGACTTGAGGTACGGGACGACGTACTGCGTTCCCATGCCGGTGTTGCCCCCTTCCAGCAGCACCGTCACGCCGGTGGGGCCTTTGATGAACACCGAGCCGCCCCAGCCGACGTCGATGTAGTGGATCTCCAGGGTCTGCGCGGACAGAGGAAGGCCGGCCAGCAACAACACGAGCACCAGACATCGAGCGAGTCTCATGCATCCTCTCCTTGTTTTTTGAGCTGGGTGGTGCGCCGCTGCTTTGGGGAGCGGCATAGGTTAGCATTCCTCGTTCCATGAACGAGCGCGACGTAAACGGGCGGACGCTGTCTGCCCCTACCGGTAGGGGCGCACGGCGTGCGCCCAACTGGCCGTTGTGGTTAGGGCTCGCTCTCGCGATCGTTGGCGTCTTCAGCTACGCGTTTCTCTTTTATCGCTTCCCCCTCACGCGCGACGTGCCGTGGGTCTCGTTCCTCCTCTTCGCCGCGGCCATTGCCCTGCTCGTCGCCGGCGTCCGCCGCGCGCCGGGACGGAAGATCGGCGCCATCGTCGTGACGGCGATCGGCGTCGCGATCGTGGCGTTCTTCGTCTTCGGCATCACCGTCGGCTCGCGCGTGCCGACGGGCGCGAACGTTCCGGGCATCGGCGCGAAGGCGCCGGACTTCACGCTGCTCGACCAGAACGGCAAGCCGGTCGCGCTGTCGCAACTCCTCGGACAGCCCGGCACGAAAGGCGTACTCCTCGTCTTCTACCGCGGCTACTGGTGACCCTTCTGCAACTCCGAGTTACGGGGTATCGAAGATCATCTGGCGGACTTGAGCGCGGCGGGCGTGCGGCCGCTGGCGATCAGCGTCGACACGCCGGAGGAGTCGCGCGAGCTGATGCGCAAGGCCCACTATACGTTCTCGTTCCTCTCCGATCCGACCGCCGAGGCCATCCGCCGCTACGACATCCTCCACAAAGGCGCGGGCATGGGCGGGCACGACGTGGCGCGGCCGGCGGAGTTCCTCGTCGACCGCGGCGGCGTGGTTCGCTGGCGCAACTTGACCGAGGACCTGCGCGTGCGCGCCCGGCCGGAAGCGATGGTGGCCGCGGCGAAGGCGCTGCCGTGAGCATGAAGAAGTCGTGCACGGCGTGGCTCGTGGTCTACGTCGTGGTCGCGGCCTTCGTCGGCCATCTCATCTACCGCCGCGTGCCGGCGATCGGCGCGGCCCTCTGGGGCGGGGCGATCGGCGGCGGCATCGTCTGGATCGGCCTGGCCAACCTCGCCGGCGTGCGCACGAAGCTCGCCGAGATCGCCCGCCTGCGCAAAACCGAGTCGGGCGGGCCGCCGGAGGACGGGGAGACGATGGCGGTCGTCGGCACGGTCGAGGCGGAGGGAGACGCGCTGACGTCGCCGCTCTCCGGCGTGCAGTGCGTGGCCTACAAGTACGAAGTCCGGCGCGGCGAGTCGCTGCTCTTCGAAGGCTTTGCCCTCGCCCCGAGCTCGATCTTCACGCCGCACGGGAAGATCCGCCTCCTGGCGCAGCCCGACCTGCAACTGACGCCGCGCGAGGTGCTGCGCGGCGACGCCGTGCCGCAGTTCACCGACTACATCAAGCACACGAAGTTCCACGAGCCGTCCCTCGACGACATCAAGACGATCTTCACCGCCATGCACGCGGAGACGGACCACATCCGCCGCGACACCCGCATGACCGGCGACGACGGCGCGATCAAGCACGCCAGCTTCAAGGAGTGGACGCTCGTGCCCGGCCAGCGCGTCTTCGCCACCGGCTACTACTCCGCGCAGCGCAACGGCCTGGTGCCCGATCCGGGCGCGCCGCTCTCGCTCATCGTGCGCGACGCCACGAGCGGCAGCACGGCCGGCCGCAGCGTGCGCGGCGCGATCGGCAGCTTCGTCGCCGCCGTCATTTTCCTAGGCATCGCCGCCGCGGGCCTCGTCGGCTTCTACGCCTTGGTGCCGCTCGCCCAGGCGGAGCAGAAGTCGCCCGACCGCCGCACGATGTGGCGCGAGGTCCGCTTCGACCGCTTCCTCGAGTTGCGCGTCCGTCCGAAGCTGCGCGAGATGGGGCTGGTCGACAGCGGCACCTGGGTGGCCGATCTTCCCGAGGGCACCGCGCGGGGCCGCGTCACCACCAACGGCCGCGACGTCGTCGTCTCCCGCGCCACGGTCACGAAGCTCGGCGACCTCTACACCATCCACATCGACGACGACGTCATGGTGCTGACCATCGACGAATACGGCCACCCGATCCGCCTCCGCTTCGGCAACGACGACGTCGACCCGCGGCAGAACCTCGAATTCAACCCGACCAGCCACACGTCCGGGCGCGTGACCTACCTCCGCGACGACGCCGAGACGCCCGCCGCGCGCGTGACGTTTCACGCCAGTCAATGAACGAAGACGACGCGCAAACCCTGGCGCGACTCGGTTACGCGCAGCAGCTCTTCCGCCAAATGGGCGGCTTCTCCAACTTCGCCGTCTCGTTCTCCATCATTTCCATCCTGACCGGCGCCGTGCTGCTGTACGGCTACGGCCTCAAGTTCGCCGGGCCGAGCGCGAACTCGATCGGCTGGCCGATCGTGAGCCTCTTCACCCTCTGCGTGGCCGCGTCGATGGCGGAGATCGCCTCGGCCTATCCGACCGCGGGCGGCTTGTACTTCTGGGCGTTCAAGCTCGGCGGGCGGACGTGGGCGTGGGTCACGGCGTGGCTGAACATGATCGGCCAGGTGGCGATCACCGCCGGGATCAACATCGCCGCGGCGATCTATCTCATCGGCGCCGTGACGCGCCTCCTCGGACTACCGCCGGACACCGGCACGTCGTGGCCGTTCCAGCTCCTGGTCATGATCGCGATTCTCATCCCGCAGATCGCCGTGAACCTCTGGGGCATCCGCATCACCGCGCGCCTCTCCGACGTCAGCGTCTGGTGGCACATCGCCGGCGTCGCCTTCATCGTGGCCGCGCTGGCGTTCTGGGGACGGCACCACAACTCGCTCGCGTTTCTCCTCTCGTTCCATCCGACGGTGAATCTGCTCGAGGCCTCGAAGACGATGGCCATCGGCGACGCGGCGTTCGCCTCGCCGCTGTTTCGCCTCGCGGCGCCGCTCGGGTCGCTCTACGCCGCCGCGCCGCCGCTGCTGCTCTTCGTCCTCGCTCTCTTGCAGGCGCAGTGGACGTACACCGGCTACGATGCCTCGGCGCACATGGCCGAGGAGACGATCTCGGCGCGCCTCGCCAGCGCGTGGGGGATCGTCATGTCGGTGGCCGTCTCCGCCGTCGCCGGCTACGTCATGCTCCTCGCGCTGACCTGGTGCATCCCGAACGGCGACGTGGCCAAGGCGGCGAACGATCCCTATCCGGTGCTCTACATCGTTGCCGCGAACGTCGCGCCGGTGGTCAGCAACGCCATCGCCATCGTCATCGGCGTGGCCATGTGGCTCTGCGGCGTGGCCTCGGTCACGTCGATGGCGCGGATGTGGTACGCCTTCGCGCGCGACGACGGCATGCCCGGCTCGCGCTGGCTCAAGCGCGTCAGCGGCCGGCACCACACGCCGCACGTGGCCATCGTCGTCACCGCCGCGCTGTCGGTGCTGATCTGCGTCTACGCCGCGGCGTGGTTCGTGGTGACGTCGATCAGCACGATCTGCCTCTACCTCGCCTACGGCATCCCCATCCTGCTCCACCTCCGCCACCGCCTCCCGCGCGAGGAGACGCCGTGGACGCTCGGCGGCGCCGGGCCGCTCGTGAACGTCGTCGCCGTCGTCTGGATCGCCATCATCACCGTCGTCTTCATGCTCCCGCCGAACGAGCTGGTGCTCTGGACGATGCTCGCCGTCGCCGTGGCGCTGACGGTTTACTGGCTGCTCGCGGCGCGGCGGAGCTTTCGCGGTCCCGTCGGCGGCTGATCTCAGGCCGAGGCGGTCTGCATCTCCGCGAGCGCCATCTCTAGCGCGGCGCTCTTGAGCTGTTCCTGCTCGGAGAGATGTTCGACCTGCGCCTGGCGCAGCGCCGAGGCGCGCAGCTCGCGTTGGCCGAGGATGCAGCCCCAGACGAGAAAGACGTCTTCGAACGCCACCCAGGCGGCGTGCTCGAGGAACCGCCACCACTCCGGATTGGCGATGCCGTAGACCGACTCGGGCCAGAAGATGCCGCGCAGGAAGTGATCCGCGGCCACGACGACCGTCGCCGTCACCAGCACCGGCCAGTCGAGATAGAAAGCCAGGAAAGCGAGCGAGCCGAAGACGTGGAAGTGCGTCTCGATCCGGCCGCCGGTGAGATGGATGAGCAGCGCCGACGACAACATCTGCGACGCCGCGATCACGTGGCGCGTGATGGCCGCGCCGGGCTTGAGCCACGCCAGGAGCAGCGGCAGGAGGACGATTCCGCCGCCGCCGAGGATGGCCACCCAGACGTGCATGTGCAGGACGCGCACTTTTCCTTCCCACGCGTAGGGGGAGACGAAGAGCGCGCCGAGAATGCCGGCCACGTATTGAATGGCCAGCAAGACCGCGAACATCCTGTCGATGCGTTTCCGGCGCGCATCCAACTGTGCGTCGCGCAGCTCCGCCGCGCGGTCCTCGACCGCCGGAGTCGTTTCGTTCATCGTCATGGTCGTCATCGTCGGCCCCCCTGGTTTCACTTGTTGATGGCGCAGCCGAACACCGGATGCGTGCCGGCTCCGGCCTTCGATTTCGCGATCTCGATCACCTCGGCGCTGCCGCTGTTGAAGCCGGCGTGGCCGCGCAGCAGCGTGATGCCGCCCGAGAAGCGCAGCTTGCCGTCGCCGTCGTAGAGATACGTCTGCCCCGAGGTGAAGCCGCGGAAGAGACGCGCTTCGTGGCCGTCTTGGTCGAGCACGATGCGCGTACGCGGAAGACGCGACGCCGACGTGAAGACGTCGGTCTTCTCCCACCCCTTGGCGAAGTCGCTCGGCCGGTAGACGACGATGTACGTCCGCAGCGACGGAGGCGAATGCTCGATGATGCGCTCCAGCTCCGTGATGCTGGCCCGGCTGCACGAGCAGTGCGGGTGGATGAGCATCACCAGCCGCCACTCGCCCGGCGCGCGCGGAATCCGGCTCGCC
Organism: Thermoanaerobaculia bacterium; assembly: GCA_036522835.1. Taxonomy (GTDB): domain Bacteria; phylum Acidobacteriota; class Thermoanaerobaculia; order Gp7-AA8; family Gp7-AA8; genus DATDFB01. Next base: position 5,840 of record DATDFB010000034.1, read on the forward strand.
GCCGGCCACGAGCCGAGCGCGTCGGCGGCGCGGCCGGGAGTGCTCTCGAACCGGCGGATGGCGTGCACCATCGCGCCGATGGTGGTGGTCCACAGCAGTGCGGCGAGAATCAGGGCGGCGGCGACGGCGATGCGGCGGGCGCTCATTTCTTTTTCAAGGCCTCCATCGCCGTGATCTGCTGCCGGTCTCTCTCGAACTTGATCCGGCCGCCCGTGAGCAGCTCGATCCGCTCCGAGAGCGGAATTGCATAAAACTCGCTCTGCGTGAGCTCCACCCGTTTTCCGTCGGGATAGTTCACGGTGGCGCGATCGAAGTTCATCGAGGCGACCCCTTGCTGGTTGTGATTGGGTTGGTGCCGGAAGTGTACGAGCGGGCGGCGGATTACGCAATAAGTTGTTTTAATGCAGTAACTTGCGTATTGACGTGAAGACTGAAAGCATGCGATCCGGTTACCCGGCAATGCGGTGCTGCGTCCAACTTGCATGCGAACAGCGCTCGCCGTCGTCCTGGCGTTCCTCACCGTCGCCGCTGCCGGCGAGGAGATCGTTCCGCAGAAGTTCGTCTGCCGCTATCCACTTTCGCTGCCGACGCCGCCACCGCCGTGCCTTACGCCGGCGACGGTCTGGGACAAGCCGTCGTGCGACGACGAGCGATTCGACGCCGCGCTGATCGAGAGCGCGGCGAGCGGCGACCGCTCCGCGATCGAACTGCTGCAGCGCCGCTACGCCGCGGCCGCCACGCACGCCGAGCGGATCGCCATCGGCGCGGCGCTCCTCGGCCGCGTCCGCGACGACGGCGCGATCTGGAAGGATCTCGCCGGCTGGGCCGAGCACGCCGTCGAATTCCATTTCGACCCCGACGCCGCGGCGGAGAAGCTCGCCGCGTATTGCAAACAGCACGATTGCGCGCCGGACGACTACGACCGGCTGTCGTGGCAAGCCCTCGATGCGATCTCCGGCGACCGCCGCGCCCGTCCGCTGCTCCTGCGCGCGCTCACGGCCATCGACACCGACGTCGTCAACGAGGGCATCGGCGGCCTGGCCGCGCAGCACGACGAGACGTCGCTGCCGGAGATCGAGAAGGCGCTGCAACGCTTGCCCGAAGCGGCGTCGATGCTGGCGCTGGCGCTCGTCGATTTCCAATCCGACGCCGCCGACAAGATCGCCATCAAGTATCTCGCCGACGACGACCGCGAAGCGTACGCCGAGGAACGTCAACCGCCCGGCGGCGGCACCGGCTCCGTGAGGTGACGGTTGGGCCGGAGGTAGAGCTTGCCGTGCGCGACGTCGAACGTCGTGGTGAAGCGCCGGAGCATCTCCATGCCCATGGCCGGGAACGGCGTCGCCGGGCCCCAGGAATCGCGAAACGTGAACGGCCCGAGGTGCACGGCGTCGAAGCGGCCGGAGACGGACTGGTAATCGCTGCCGAGTCCTCGGCCGAGCGTCGACTGGCGCACGACGCGCGCGCGCTTTGCGGCCTCGTCGCCGACGGCGTCGCTCGAGCCGGTGTCGATGCGCACGCGGCGCTCCACGCGCTCCTTGTCGTTCACGTCGATCGTCACGTTGACGAAGAGACGGTGGTTCGTCTCCTCCAGCGGCAACGCCACGGCATCGTTTGGCGGCCGGAACGTCCGCGGATCGAAGAAGCGGACGGTGGAGCGCTCGGGATCGAGCTCCACGACGAACGCCTCAAAGAAGTCGGCGCCGACGAGGCCGTGCGTCGTCTTCGGGATCGGGACGCCGCTGAGGTCGATCACCCACGGCTCCGCGATCCGCAGCGTCACCTTGCCGATGGCCATGTCGAGCGGCGGAGCCTTCTGCATGGCGACGTCGCCCTGGCCGGTGCCCTTGACCGGCGGCGCCGCCGTGACGGTCAGGCCGAGCTCTTTGACGAGGAACGGATCGATGACGCTGTGCGGCGCGCCGCTGTCGACCGCAAACCAGTAGGGGCCGTGGCCGGCCACGCGCACCGGGACGAAGAAGAGCCGGTCGTTGCGCCGCGCGTGTACCGAGCCGAGCAGGAGAACTGAAGCGAGAACGATTCGTAACATGCCCTCGAATCTCGGCTCAGGCCAGGGTGAATGTCGATGGATGAACGATTGAATTTGCGTAGATTCGGCCCCTTCACGCTCGATCTGGAGAACGAGCTGCTGCTGCGCGGCGGCGAGCGCGTGCCGCTGCAGCCGCAGCCGATGAAGGTGCTCCTGCTCCTAGGGGCGCGCGCCGGCGAGCTGGTGACGCGGCAGGAGCTGCAGCGCGCGGTGTGGGGCGAGGAGACGTTCGTCGACTTCAACCAGGGGCTGAACTGGTGTGTTGCCCGGATCCGCGACGTCCTCGGCGACGACGCCGAGCACCCGCGCTTCATCGAGACCGTGCCGCGGAAGGGCTACCGCTTCATCGCGCCGGCCGAGGCGCCGGGGCCGGCGCGCCGGCCATGGCTGGCCGCCGTGGCGGTGCTCGCCGTCGTCTGCCTCGCGGTCATGCACCGGCAGGCGCCGGTGACGGTCGTGATCCTGCCCTTCGACAACTTCACCGGCGATCCGCGCAACGAAGCCGTGGCCGGCGCGGCGACGGAGGAGGTGATCAACCGCGTCGGCAGCGCCGATCCGTCGCGCCTCAAGGTCATCGACCGCCTGACCGCGGCAAAGTTCAAGCGCACCAACGAGTGCATCATCCACATCGGCCGCGCCTTGGGCGCCGACTTCGTCATGGAAGGATCGGTTCTCGACGGCCGTACCACCGCGGCGCTTTACCGCGTCGCCGACAATACCCAGGTGTGGGCGACGGCGGCGGAGACGCGCGCTTCCGCGGCGGCGATCTCCGCCAAGATCGCCACGACGTTTCTCGGCAATCCCTCACCGCACGGATAGAAATTCAGCAAACTCGCTGAAAACGGAAGAGCGCACGCTTGCAATGTAAGCAAACTCGCTGAAAATCGAAGAGCGCACGCTTGCAACGGAAGAGCGCACGCTTGCATCCGAAGCATTTTTCCTTGAGATCGAAGCGTGCGTCCTTCGATTTTCAGCGAACTCGCTTAACTTGGAAGCGTGCGCTCTTCCATTTTCAGCGAGTTTGCTGACGTTGCAAGCGGCCGTTCTTCGGTTGCAAGCGTCCGTTCTTCGGTTGCATGGGGGACAGGCGCCCTCGCCTGTCCCCCGATCAAAGCGGGTCGTTAGTACTTCGGCGCGTAGGCGTTGACCATCACATTGCCGCCGTTCGTGGCCACGGTGGCGGTCACGACCTGCGGCGGGTACTGCGACGTGTAGCCCCAGAAGTAGCTCGAGTCGCCGTTACAGCCGTTCGTCGAGCCCCACACCGGAGCGCTGAAGTTGAAGCCGGAGTAGCCGGCGAACCAGTTGGCCCACGACAGGCCGACCGTGCCGAGGCCGCCGGCCGTCACGACGAAGACATGATCCGTGGCGTTCGCGTCGAAGTTGTAGTCGTACGACAGGATCGGGCCGGTGGCCAGCGACACCGACGTCGCGCTCGGCGGATTCACCGCCCCCATCGCGCAGCGCAGATCGAGCCGGTATTCGTAGACCCACTTCCCCGCCGCCGGCGAGCCCGCCTCCCCCTGGAAGATGCGCGACTGCAGGAACCCGCCGTTGAGCAGCGGCGACGACAGGTCGGTGACGGTCACGGTGCCGTCGGTGCTGAAGACGTAGTTGACGGCGGGGGCGGAGGTGTTGACCACGTTGAGCGCCGCCCGCGCCGGCGCGGCCACCATCGTCGAGGCGGCGATGGCGAGCATGATGAGATAGAGGCGAGTCATTGTTTTTTCGATTCCTTCCTTTCGTCCGTTTTCGTGGGACGCGAAGTAGTGCAGAAACCGATGTAACCGTTTCCATCGATTGGTGACGCGCATCACGGTCGCGGTAAAATTCTTTTTCCACCCATGTCCCTCGACCATTTCCATCCCGCCGTTCAACGCTGGTTTTCGGAGACGCTCGGAACGCCCACCGCCGTGCAGCAGCGCGGATGGGCGGCGGTGCGCGGCGCGCGGCACACGCTGATCGCGGCGCCGACCGGTTCCGGCAAAACCCTGGCGGCCTTCCTCGGCGCGCTCGACGATCTCCTCGTCGAGGGCCTGCGCGCGCCGCTGCCCGACGAAGTGCGCGTCGTCTACGTCTCGCCGCTCAAAGCCCTAAGTGCCGACATTCACAAGAACTTGGCCGAGCCGCGGCGCGGGATTCGAAGGATCGCCGAAGAGATGGGCCTCGACGCGCCGCGCATCACCGCCGCCGTCCGCACCGGCGACACGACGCAGGCGGAGCGCGCGGCGATGCTCAAAAAGCCACCGCACATCCTCGTCACCACGCCGGAGTCGCTCTACCTCCTTCTCACCGCGGAGCGCAGCCGCAACATGCTCCGTACCGCGCGCACCGTCATCGTCGACGAGATCCACGCCGTCATCGGAACGCGGCGCGGCGCGCATCTGGCGCTGACGCTCGAGCGTCTACAGGCGGTAGCAAACGCGCCGCTCTTGCGCTTGGGACTCTCCGCGACGCAGAAGCCGATCGACGACGTGGCGCGCTGGCTGGCTCCGCAGTCCGACGTCGAGATCATCGACGAAGGCCACCGCCGCGCCCTCGACCTGGCCATCGAGATCCCGCGCTCCTCGGTCGAGACGGTGATGGCCAACGAGGTGTGGGAGGAGTACTACGATCGCCTCACCGCGCTGATCGGCGAGCACCGCACGACGCTCGTCTTCGTCAACACGCGCCGCATGGCCGAGCGCGTGGCCCGCCACCTCTCCGACCGCCTCGGCGCCGGCGCCGTGACGGCGCACCACGGCAGCCTCGCCAAGGAGACGCGCCTCGACGCCGAGTCGCGCTTGAAAAGCGGACAACTGAAAGCGCTCGTGGCCACGGCGTCGCTGGAGCTCGGCATCGACATCGGCCACGTCGACCTCGTCTGCCAGATCGGCTCGCCGCACCGCATCGCTACGCTGCTGCAGCGCGTCGGCCGCTCCGGCCACACCATTGCCGGTATGCCGAAGGGACGCCTCTTCCCCATCTCGCGCGACGACTTAGTCGAATGCGCGGCGCTCGTGCGCGAGGTCCGCCGCGGCGCGCTCGACGCCATCGTGCAGCAGGAGGCGCCGCTCGACGTGCTCGCCCAGCAGATCGTGGCCGAATCGTCGTGCGACGACTACGACGAGGACGCGCTCTTCGCGCTTTTCCGCCGCGCGCACCCGTACCGAAACCTCGATCGGAGCGACTTCGACGACGTGCTGCGCATGGTCGCCGACGGCTTCGCCACGAAGCGCGGCCGCCGCGGCGCGCTCGTGCACCGCGACGAGGTGAACCGCCGCGTCCGCGGGCGACGCGGCGCGCGCATGCTGGCCATCACCTCGGGCGGCGCGATTCCGGAGGTGGCGGACTACAAGGTCGTGCTCGAGCCGGACGATACGGTCGTCGGCACGCTCAACGAGGACTTCGCCATCGAGTCGACCGCGGGCGACATCTTCCAGCTCGGCAATGCCTCCTGGCAGATCATGCAAGTCGCCGCCGGCACGGTGCGCGTGATCGACGCCAAGGGCGCGCCGCCGACGATCCCGTTCTGGCTCGGCGAAGCGCCGGCGCGCAGCGACGAGCTGTCGCGCGCCGTCAGCGAGCTCCGTGTGGAGTGCGCCGGCCAGGCCGGCGCTCTCACGGAGATCGGCCTCTCGCCCGAAGTCGCGCAGGAACTGGCCGCCTACCTCGACGATGCGCAGCGCGCCCTCGGCGCGATGCCATCGCAAGACACCCTCGTCGCCGAGCGCTTCTTCGACGAAGCCGGCGGCATGCAGCTCGTCATCCACGCCCCGTTCGGCAGCCGCATCAACAAGGCCTGGGGCCTGGCGCTGCGCAAGCGCTTCTGCCGGCAATTCAACTTCGAGCTGCAGGCGGCGGCGACGGAGGACGCGATCCTCCTCTCGCTGGGGCCGCAGCATTCCTTCCCGCTCGCCGACGTCTTCCGCTATCTGCATCCCGCCACGGCGCGCGACGTCCTGGTGCAGGCCCTCCTGGCCGCGCCGGTGTTTCCGACGCGCTGGCGCTGGAACACCACGGTGTCGCTGGCCATCCCGCGCAACCGCGGCGGGCGCAAGGTGCCGCCGCCGCTGCAGCGCGCCATGGCCGACGACCTCATGGCCGCGGTCTTCCCCGACGCGGCCGCCTGCCCGGAGAATCTCGCCGGCGACCGCGAGCTGCCCGATCACCCGCTGGTCAAACAAGTGATTCGCGATTGCCTCGAAGAAGCGATGGACTTCGAGGGGCTGACGCGCGTGCTCGAGCGCATTCACGCCGGTGAGATCACGTGCCTGGCGCGCGACACGACGGAGCCGTCGCCGCTGGCCCACGAGATCCTCAACGCCAAGCCGTACGCGTTCCTCGACGATGCGCCGCTCGAGGAGCGCCGCACGCAGGCCGTGCTCACGCGCCGCACGACGGCGAGCGACCTCGGTGCGCTCGACCCGGCGGCGATCGAGCGCGTGCGCGACGAGGAGCGCCCCGACCCGCGCGACGCCGACGAGTTGCACGACGCGCTGCTGACGTTCGGCTTCCTCGTCGACGGCGAGGTGGAGTCGCCGTTCTTCGAGGAGCTCGCCGCCGGCAAACGAGCTGCACAGGTCCCTCTCCCCGCAAGCGGGGAGAGGGTGGCCGAAGGCCGGGTGAGGGGCGAATGTTTCCCGGATGGCGCCCCTCATCCGCCGCTTCGCGGCACCTTCTCCCCGCAAGCGGGGCGAAGGATCTGGGTGGCGGCGGAGCGAGCTTCGGAAGTCGCCACGATTCATGAGATCGATCTCGTCTCGCCGCGCCAACGCGCCTGGACGCGCGAGGAGGCGATCGTCGAGCTGTTGCGCGGCCGCCTCGCCCTGGTCGGCCCGACGACCGCCGCCGCGCTGGCCTCATCGCTCGGAGTCGACATCGCCGAGGCCGACGCTGCGCTGCTGAAGCTCGAATCCGAGGGCGTCGTCCTGCGCGGCTCCTTCGAATCAAAAACGCTGGAGTGGTGCGACCGGCGCCTCCTGGCGCGCATCCACCGCTACACGCTCAATCGCCTGCGCGCCGAGATCGAGCCCGTCTCGCTCGCCGACTTCACGCGCTATCTCTTCGCCTGGCAGCACGCCACGCCGGCGACGCGTCTCCGCGGCATCGACGGCCTCCGCGCCGTGCTCGCGCAGCTCGACGGCGTCTCGATCGCCGAGCGCGCCTGGGAGAAGCACGTCCTGCCCCTGCGCATCGACGGCTACGCCGAGTCGCTGCTCGACACGCTCTGCCTGAGCGGCGAAGTGCGCTGGGCCCAACAAGGCACCGCCGTCACGTTCGGTGGAGGACAGGCACTCATGCCTGTCCCCGTGAGCGAGCGCGCCCAGGCGGTGCTCGATCTCCTCCGTACGCGCGGCCCGATGTTCGCGCGCGATCTCGACAAGGAAGCGCTCGACGAGCTGACGCGCGCGACGCTCGTCACCTGCGACGGCTTCCTCGGACGCGGCGGACGCTGGTCCATCCTCGAGCCATCCGAGCTCTCGGTCGAGGCACAAGCCCACATGCTCCTGCGCCGCTACGGCGTGGTCTGCCGCCGCATCCTCGGGAGGGAGTCGAACCTCGCCCCGTGGCGCGAGCTGGCGCGCGTCTACCGCCGCCTCGAAGAGCGCGGCGAGATCCGCGGCGGCCGCTTCGTCACCGGCATGTCGGGCGAGCAATTCGCGCTCCCCGAGGCCGTGGAGCGCCTGCGCGAGATCCGCCGCACGCCCCCGGACGGCCGCGTCATCGTCATCAGCGCCGCCGACCCCCTCAACCTCGCCGGCGTCCGCGCCCACCCCTCCACCCGCATCGCCTACCGCGACGGCATCGCCCTGTCGGTCATGGAAGGCGACTACCTCCGCCCGCTGGCGGAGACGTCATTGGAGGTCGCCGCCGCGCTGGCCGGGCGGCGGGTGCCGGTGGCGGCGGGGTTCGTGGGAAGGTAGCCGGTGCTGGCGGCGGCATAGGTCGGCAACGCCGCCGCACGACGCTGGCTAATCGCTGTTAGCCGGACTGCCGCGATTTCCGACACTTAATGGGGCAACTACGCTATCTTCGATCGGAATCAGACGTTGTCCTCGGCGCCGGCTTATGCTCAAGTGTCACATTGAAATGCGACGACGGTGCCTTTACGATTTTGGTGCTTCCATGGGTTTTCCAACCAGAAGCAATCACCTGTAAAGCAATATCGCCAACCGGCACACCTGAGAATTGGGCTCGGCCGCGTTTGTCAGTAAACAGCGACTCATTATATGAATCATCAGTGGTCGTTAAAAGCACGTTGGCGTTCTGAACTGCCTTGCTGTCACCAGTCACCAAGACCACGACGGCGGCTGTTATCGTCTTGGCGTCTTTCTCTTTGTCCTTATCTTTGGCTTTAGCCTTGCCCTGGGCGGCCGCATCCACCACGGAGCAAATGCAAATGATGACGCTGAGTAGGATCGTTAGCATCCGAAATCGACCGACGTCAACACGTCTATTGGCGTGCAACCAGCTTCTGGAAGATTTCGTCATAATAAGGTTTCTCCTTCAAAGCTGCACGGGAGCCCGGGAAGTATATCAACGTCACTTCAACCGAAACATCTCGCAGCTTCGTAACTACTAGTGCGCATCGTTCGCCGCCCAATAGCGGTATATTTCGAATCATCGGGAAATCGAAAATTCCCACGTCCAAAACAGAATCGAGTTCATCGTCTGAATTATTACCGCGAACCGTTAGTCGAACCCGGATTGTCTTTTGTTTGATGTCGACTCGTAGTACGTCAACGGAAAACCGACGTGGTTGCTCACCGCCGCGCAAGGCGAGAGTCACGGAATCCAATGCCTGAATTCCTTCTGGCGGAACCTGTTTGTTCTCGTCTAAGTTAATAGTGCTATCTCGTTTAGCTCCTACCGATTCAAGCGCAGCCAGCTGCTGCTGATTCACCTTACTTGCGAGGGACTCGACCCGACGGCGCAATGGTTCGTTCTCCAGACCCTTCGCGCTCAACTCTGAGTATAAATGTTCAAAGAGCGGCGCCAAATCGAGCGAATTGTGAAAATTGCGTGCAAGAAGATCCAGTTTGATAACCTTTTCACGAGCGGAGCTGTCATGCGTACTGGTAAGGAACGCATTCAGAGTCGTATTGAACATCTCTTTTCGCAGCGCACTATCCGCAGCCTCTCGACTGCTCATTAACTGTGCGTACAAATTCACGCTAGCGGCTAGGCGTTGTTGTCGATCAAGATAGTCGGACGCCAAAACGCCGAGATAGGCAGTTAATCCAGCGACCAAAAGAGCGCCAACTGGCTTAAAAAGTATGTCAATCTTATCCCAGATGTCTTTTCCGGAAGGCGGCCCCTTCCCCTCGTCATTATTTGCCGCGGCACGCGCTTCCTCTGTCAACTTTGGCGGTTCGTTCACGCCCGCCGCCGATGTGGCGGCAGTCGAGCTCTCACTACCGACGGGCAAGGCCGTAGCCATGTGGGCCCCCCACAATCTCAAAGTCATACCTGACGGGCTCGTCGTAGGAATGCACTTTTGCGCGAGGTGTTACTTCCGGCGAGCCGATAAGTACTCGTAAGGTGCATGAGCCTTGTTCACGGACGTAAATTTTATAACCGCCGCCGGACTGCACAATGCCCGTATACACGTATTCGCCACTGCATCGTATTTCTAAATGTGCGCCATTCGCAGGGCGACCATCGCCGAAACGAATACTGCCGTAGATTACGTCAGCTTTCAGTTCCCCCAGCGAAAGTATAAGAAACACAATGCAACTTGTGATACCTATGCGCATCAAAAGCATGGCTATCTCCTGCGGCAAACATGGACCGATTTGCGATTTGTATATTGTGCCGCCGCCGTGATTGCGAGTCAATGCATTTAAAACGGAGCCTACAAGGCCGGCTAACTACCCTCACAAGCTGACAAAAACCGCCGAGCCCTGGCTCGGCGGCGGAGCCGCCTCGGGCGGCTCGAACTGCACGCACGCGGCACGTCGGCTGCAGTTCGCTCCCGCCAATTCGTGTTGGTCGCGGCAGCCGCCGCGCCGCTTTCGGGAGGCCGGCATGGTGGGCGGTTTTTGCAGCTTAGAGTGAGCGCGTTAGGCCGGCGCGCGACTTGCTCGAGAATCACGATGCACTAAGCACGACACTCGCAAGCCTCGCGGACGCCGAAAATCCAGTTCATCGCCAGCGTCACGTTCCGCCCTCGCAGCGCCGCAGGGTGAGGAACGGGCCGCGACCAGCAAGACGCGCCGCCGCCGAAGCGACAGTTTGGGCACTCGATCTGTGGGACTTGCATAATTGCACGCTCAGCGCAAAGTCGAGTGCCCAAACAGTCGCTTCACCGTCCGCCCGGCGCACGCTCGTCGCGGCCCGTTCCTCACGCGCCGCCCACCCCTGCGCGTTCGGGCCATCCAGTTGGCTGTCACGCCGCTCGCAATCTCGCACCTCAGTGCTCGCACCTGCGGCGCGGCGAGCGGCGCACCAGCCAACAGCATGGCCCTCGGCGCGCCCCACCGGCGCCGTCGCTGCTCCCGCCCGTTCATCCGCGATGGTCGGTTGAGGAAACATCAGCCGGCTGCGTTACGGGCTCCAAAGCGTATCCTTCTAGTAGGATGCTAGAGCTCTACCTTGACGAAAGCGGAACCCATGATACGAAGGACGAGCCACTCCTGATCATGGCGGGGTATCTGGCCGAGGAAGCGAAGTGGTCGCGGTTTAACCAGCGCTGGTCCGAGGTCCTTAGGCAATTCCAAATTGACCGTTTCCACATGAAGGATCTTAGGAATCTTCGCCACAAGCGGCTTAGGCACTTGTCTAGAACGCAGCGCTTAGAGCTGCTCACCGCATTAATCGCTATCACAGCCGAAACGGCGCTCATCGGCACGATAGCTTTTCTGCGACCTTCAGATTATCTCGCCGTGACTGATAAAAAATTCCGGAGCAGGTACGGTAGCGCATACGGGATGCTCGTTACGCTAACGCTTCTCAAGCTGGATTCGATTCTACTCAACCAAATCCATGAGCCAGATACAATCCGGGTGTTTATCGAAGAAGGCCACGTAAACGCCGCTGACGTACTACGTCTGCTTCGATATTGGCAGGAGGATACCGCCGCAGCGCCGATAATATATGAAGGAGAGCCAGTAGAGACAATCCTTTCTGATCCCAGCCGAACATCTCGTATGCGAATCGCCGAGTTCGGCCTCGGATCAAAGACGGCAACGTATCCGCTCCATGCCTCTGACATGCTCGGCTATTTCGCATCATTATCTCTGTCGTTTCGAATCGACGACGAATTCACAGCTGTATTCGACACTCTCCTGGGCCGCATACCCCACATTTCGACTTTTTGGAATCGCAGCAGCCTGGAAGAACTCGTTCAACTCGTTCTGGCTGACGAGCGCGAAAAACAGGAAATTCGCGACGGCTGGAATGATATTCGGCGTTACCTCGCGTCGTATGACGTTAAGCTCAATGTTTTACCGTGGGGCGTGACCATGGATGCTCGCCATCTGTCCGAGGAAAAGTGGGCAGAGGTGCGTGCTCACATAAAAGGTGATTTAGAAAATCAGCAGAACCTAAAACGCTAGTCACAACCTCGGTAGCGGCCTAACTGCCCTCACAAGCTGACAACGGCCGCGTCAACGTCATCAGCGCCGCCGACCCCCTCAACCTCGCCGGCGTCCGCGCACACCCCTCCACCCGCCGGGCGGCGGGTGCCGGTGGCGGCGGGGTTCGTGGGACGCTAGCAGTCTGCCAACTCGATCCTGAGAGCGGCTGCTGCTTCGCGCATTCGTCGATCGTAGCTGGCCAGGCTGATCTCTACGCCGAGCCCGCGGAGAAAGAGCAGCGTCGACAATGCAGCGCGTCGAGGGTGCGTACGGGCGATGGGAATGGCTCCGTCGCCCGCTGCAGTACATGCCGCGAAAGCTCGGCGATGGCCAGCGATTCGATGATTCTGCGCGCCGCTTCGCCGTGGGAGCGCTCCGCCCGCTGGCGATGAATCGCATTCCAGATTTCGTAATCGATGAGCCGGCTCGAAGCCAACTCTTCATCCCAAAAGGTGGGCGGCGGGCAACGGTCCTCTGCGAACAGCTCCGCGAGTACGACCGGGGTATCGACGTAGATCATCGGTCTTCGCGGTCTGCGTCGAGATTCTGGAGAATCTTCTCCAGGGGAGCGATCGGACGTCGCGCAGGCGGCCGTTGACGCGCGACAGGTGGGGTCAGCCATTCGCGGCGGATCGCGTCGGCAAGGATCGCGTCTTCGAGCGCTTCCGCCCGTCCCGTCGCGGGCGGCCCGATCTCCGCGACGACGCGATCGCGGTCGGAGACGAGAATCGTTTCACCCTGCGAAGCAAGCCGAATGTATTCACTCAGCTTGTTCTTGAGCACTTTGATGCCGACGGCACGCATGCGTGGCAACGTAGCTCCCGGTGGCTACTTTGTCAAAGCGCCCGGTACCCGCTCCCGCTTTCCGGGATCGCACTGGCGCGGTTCTTCGATGCTCGTGCTCAAACGCCTGCGGAACTGGAGCTACGATACGCTGGAGCAGGAGGTCCGCGCGAATCTGGTGTATCGGCAGTTCACGCGCGTCGGGACGGAGCGGGTGCCGGACGCAAAGTCGCTGATCCAGATTGGGCAGATCCGATTCAACAACCGCAGGATGATGACGGCGGGCGCTTCCTGAAAGCGCTGGCAATGGCTCCTACCGCGCGCCTGACCTACAAGGATCTCATCCGAGCAGAGCAGGCGTGAAGCGGCAGGGACGGGAAAACGTTTCCCGGGAGCGCAATCTGGTTCACTTTGACGGCGACTTCTGGAACGCCCAGCCGCTTGCGCTCCGCCAAGGTCATATGTACAGTCATCAGGTACAGGTGAGACATGGCCACAGAAACAACCTACACGCATGCTCGTGCAAACCTCAAAGCTCTTCTCGACGAGGCGTCAGACGGCCGCGACATCGTCATCATCCATCGCCGTGGCGCCGACGATGTTGCACTCATCGCGGTAGACGAACTGCGAAGCCTCATCGAGACGGCACACCTACTTCGGTCTCCGAAGAACGCCGAGCGGCTGCTTCGTGCCTTAGCTCGTGCAAAGCGACGTAAGGGCCGTGCCCAGACGATGGCTAAACTGCGTCGCGATGTCGGTCTGGACGAGTAGCGCCGGCCGTGCCCAAGCAGAAAAGTCGTGCCGCTGTTTTCCAGGACGAGTTTCGTGAGGATCTTCGCTATTGGGTTCAGAACGATCGCAAGATTGCGCTCCGTGTCATCGACCTTGTCGAGGCCGTCATGCGCGACCCATTTATAGGAATCGGCAAGCCAGAGCCGCTGAAGTATCTCGCGTCGGGTGCGTGGTCTCGCCGTCTCACGCAGGAACATCGAATCGTATATGTCGTGTCAGACGACCGCATCGATTTTCTCCAAGCCAAATATCACTACTAAATAGGCCGCCCAGCGATCTTCCGAGTCGCAGGCGGGCGAAGCTCCGCGACGGCGTCAAAGCGCCCGGTACCCGCTCTCGCTCTCCGGAATCGCGCTCTTTCTCCGCTCGAGCTTCGTCACGCGCCAGTCGCCGTGCTCGCGCACGACCTCGACGTGCACGGACGTGTGCTCGTCCACGTTGCCGGCCCAGGCGTAGCGCGCGCCGTCCCACTGCTCCGGCGCGAGGCCGCGCTCGCGCAGGCGCTCCTCGGCGTACTCGACGACCTGCTCGGGACCGATGTGATCGCAATTTGGCATGATGGCCAAGTATGCAACACCTTTTCCTCGCCCTGGCCCTGCTCCTTCCCGTCGAGCACGACTTCGTCGTCCGCGACTTCCACTTCAAGAGCGGCGAGACCCTCGCGGAGGTGCGGATCCACTACGTCACCCTCGGCGATCCCGCGGGAAAGCCCGTGCTCATCCTCCACGGCACCGGCGGCTCGTCGAAGCAGTTTCTGAACGACCACTTCGCGGACGTCCTTTTCAAGGAAGGGGGCGCGCTCGACGCGCGGACGCACTTCATCGTCATCCCCGACAACGTCGGGCACGGGCAGTCGTCCAAGCCGAGCGACGGCCTGCGCGGGCGCTTCCCGCACTACGACTACGACGACATGGTCGAGCTCCAGCACCGCCTCCTCGTCGACGGCCTGCACCTCCATCGCGTTCACCTCGTCATGGGCACGTCGATGGGCGGCATGCAGACGTGGATGTGGGGCGAGCATTGGCCGACGTTCATGGACGCGCTCCTGCCGCTGGCCAGCGCGCCGGCGCAGATCGCGGGGCGCAACCGCGTCTGGCGGAAGATGGCCATCGACGACCTGAAGCGCGGCGACGTCGCCGGCGCCGTGCAGCTCCTGATGATCGCGACCTCGAGCCCGCTGCAGTGGCAGAAGAGCGGGCCGACGCGCGACGACGCCGACCGCTGGCTCGCCGAGCAGATGAAGAGTCGGCTGGCGAATACCGACGCCGACGACCTCCTCTACGCCCTCGAAGCGTCGCGCAACTACGACCCCGCGCCGGAGCTCGAGAACATCGCCGCGCCGCTCATCGCCATCAACTCCGCCGACGACTTCGTCAATCCGCCGGAGCTCGGCATCCTCGAGCGCGCCATCCAGCGCGTCAAGCGCGGGCGCTACGTCCTCATCCCCACGAGCGAGGCCACGCGCGGGCACGGCACGCACACGTGGGCGGCGCTGTGGCAGCAATACGTCAGGGAGCTCGATACACCACCGCGTTGATGTGCATCCCCGCGCCGACGGAGGCGAAGACCACCACGTCGCCGCTCTTGATCTCGTGCGGCGGCAGCTTCCCCTTCGTAATCAGGTCGAGCAGCGTCGGCACCGTGGCCACGGAGCTGTTGCCGAGCCAGGAGATCGTCATCGGCATCACCTCGTCGTGCGGCGCCTTGTCGATCCCGTACAGCTTGTACAGCGCGTCGAGGATGGCCTCGTCCATCTTGCCGTTGGCCTGGTGGATCAGCACCTTCTTGACGTCGCCGATCGAGAGGCCGGCGCGGTCGAGCGTCTCCTTGATCGCCCCGGCCACGTTGTTGAGCGCGTACTTGTAGAGCTTGCGCCCCTCCATCTTCAGGAAGAGCGCCTCGAGGAACACCTCTTCGTTGTACGACGGCCCCATGAAGAGCATGCCGGAGTGCTCGATCGTGTCGGAGCGGACGGCGTGGGCGAGGATGCCGCCGCTCGTGTCGCGCGCTTCGAGGATCGTCGCGCCGGCGCCGTCGGCGTAGATCAGGCTGTCGCGGTCGTGCGGGTCGGAGATGCGCGAGAGCGTGTCGGCGCCGATGACCATGGCCCGCTTGATGTCGCCGGCGCGGATCATGGCGTCGGCCATGATCACTCCTTGCAGCCAGCCGGGGCAGCCGAAGATGACGTCGACGGCGACGGTCTTCGGGTTCCCGATCTTCAGCTTGGCCTTCACGCGCGCGGCGAGCGCCGGCACGAGGTCGGAGCGATGGCTGCGGGCCCTGACGTCGCCGAAGTTGTGGCCGAAGATGATGTAGTCGAGCGACTCGGGGTCGGTGCCGGACGACTCGATCGCGGCCTGCGCGGCCAGGAACCCGAGGTCCGAGGTGACCTGGTCCTTCTCCGCCCAGCGCCGCTCGCGGATCGTCGTGATGGCCTCGAACTGCTGGAGGATCTCCGCGTTCGGCTTGTCGATCGCCTTGCGGTCGGGGCCGCGGAACTCGTGGTGCAGAAAATGGTCGTTCGGGACGGCGTGTGACGGGATATGGCTCCCGGTGCCGGCTATCACGGAGCGCATGACGGGAATCATAATGTCGTTGCAACCATTCACTCATCCAATCGTTCAATAGGGTTCGGTATGGAACAAAAGCGCTCGCGTAAACGGCTGTTTTGGCTGGTCGGTCTGGCTGTCCTCGTCGTCATCGCCCTCGTGGCGATGGTGGCGTCGAAAAAGAAGGACAAACCGATCTTCGTCACCACCGACAAGGCCTTCCGCAAGAACGTTACGCAGCTGGTGACGGCGACGGGGAAGATCCAGCCCGAGGTCGAGGTGAAGATCGCCCCGGAGGTCTCGGGGGAGATCGTCGATCTTCCGGTCAAGGAAGGGGACCTCATCCACCGCGGGCAGCTCTTGCTGCGCATCAAGCCCGACGCCTACAAGGCGCAAGTGGAGTCGCAGCAGGCGGCGCTGAGCGGGGCGCGCTCGGCGAGCGTGCGGAACCGCGCGGAGCTGGCGAAGGCGGAGCAGGACTACAAGCGCGCCCAGCAGCTCTTCAACGCCAAGCTTCTGCCGGAGTCGGACCGCAACACGGCCCAGACGCAGTACGACATGGCCAAGGCCGCGCTCGAGTCCTCGCTGTTCGAGATCCAGCGCGCCGAGGGGGCGCTGCGGCAGATCACCGACGCGCTGTCGAAGACGACGATCTATTCACCGGCCGACGGCACGATCAGCTCGCTCACCAGCCGCCTGGGGGAGCGCGTGGTCGGCACGAGCCAGTTCGCCGGCACGGAGATCATGCGCATCGCCAATCTCGACAACATGGAAGCGGTGGTGAACGTCAACGAGAACGACATCCCCAACGTTCACCTCGGACAGACCGTGCGCATCAGCGTCGATGCCTATCCCGACAAGGTCATTCAGGGCGTCGTGCGCGAGATCGCCAGCACGGCCACGACGAAGAACGCCGGCAGCCAGGAAGAGGTGACGAACTTCGAGGTGAAGATCCGCATCCCCGACCGCACGCTGCGCCTCCGCCCCGGCATGAGCACGACGGCGGACATCGAGACGGCCACGGTGCAAAACGCGGTGGTGGTGCCGATCCAGGCCGTGACCGCGCGCATCGCCGGTAGCAAGCAGTCGCCCGAGGAGCGGGAGAGGAACACGGCGCAGCAGGCCGCGCGCGACGGCGGCGACAACAAGGCCGACGTCACCAACCAGACCCAGGAAAAGCAGAAGCAGCGCGAGCTGCGCGAGCAGTTGCAGCGCGTCGTGTTCGTGAAGAACGGCGACAAGGTCCGCCAGCAGAAAGTCGAGACCGGGATCGCCGACTCGACCTACATCGAGATCAAGAACGGCATCAAGCCGGGCGACGAGGTCGTCTCCGGCTCGTACACGGCGATCTCGCGGCGGCTGAAGGACGGGGCGAAGGTGGCGATCGAGAAGCCGGGGAAGGGGTCGTAGTTCTTGGTTCTTAGTTCTTGGTTCTTAGGTTCTTAGGTTCTTAAGTTCTCCAGGGGATTCAAACTAAGAACTAAGAACCTAAGAACTAAGAACCGGCGGCGTCGTACGAAGGCTGTCGTACTATTCGGTCATGCACCGTCCGCTCGCATTGCTTGCCCCGCTCCTTCTCGCCGCCTGTGCGCACGTGGCGCCGTCGCCGTCGTGCGACTTCGTGCCGGCGGCCGATCACCATCAGCACCTGATCAGCGCCGAGGCGGCGAAGCTCGGCGGCGATCATCCGCTGCCGGCGGTCGCCGCGCCGCCGGAGCTCGCGCGCTTGCTCGCCGACCGCACGGCGCACTGGAACGACGCGAAAGCGCTCGCCGATCTCTTCACCGAGGACAGCGTCGTCTACTCGACCGATCACAATTGGATCCGTGGCCGTGCCGCCGTCGCCGACTACCTCGGCGGGCGCTTCGCGCGGCCGTACGACGTCACGCCCGCCGTCGTGCAACTCGACGGCAACTCCGGTGTTCTCGTCGGCTACTTCACGCGAGCGGGGAAACCGTTCGGCGAGGTGCAGATGGCGCTGCGCAAAGCCAGCGACGGCGCCTGGCGCATCGCCGCGGAGTCGCCGGTCTTTCCGGGGCCGGACACGCGGAGCGAGTACACGGCGGAGCAGCTCATTGCCAAGCTCGACGCCGCCGGCATCCGCCGCGCGGCGGTGCTGTCGACGGCGTACTGGTTCGGCAGCCCGTTCCACCCGAACATCGAGAACGAGCTCGCCAAGGTGCGCGCGGAGAACGACTGGACGGCGGAGCAGGTCGCGCGCTACCCCGACCGTCTCATCGCCTTCATGAGCGTGAATCCGCTGAAGGACTACGCGCTCTCGGAGCTCGAGCGCTGCGCCAAGAGCGGCCGCTTCAAAGGGATCAAGCTGCACTTCGGCAACTCCCAGGTCGACGTGAAGAACCCGCAGCACGTGGAAACGATGAAGCAGTTCTTCCGCGCCGCGAACCGCCTGCGAATGCCGATCGTCGTGCACCTCTGGACGCGCGACCGCACGTACGGCCGCGAGCACGCGGAGATTTTTCTGAATCAGATCCTGCCCGAGGCGCCCGACATCGTCGTGCAGATCGCGCACTTCGCCGGCGGCGGCCCCGGTTACACGGACGCGGCCCTGGGCGTCTACGCCGAGGCCATTCAGAAGGGGGATCCGCACACGAAGAAGCTCTACTTCGACGTGGCCACGGTGGCCGACGAGCAGCCGGAGGCGGAGCTCAAGCGCTTCGCCGAGCGCATCCGCCAGGTCGGCCTCGACCGCGTGCTCTTCGGCAGCGACCTCGGCCCGCCGTACGCGAAGCAGGAGTGGATGACGTTCCGCATGACGGTCCCGCTGACGAGCGAGGAGATGCGGACGATCGCGGCGAACGTCGCGCCGTATTTCTAACCTTCGCGAATCGTGAGCGTCCGGAGTGATCGTGAAGATCACTCCGTGTCTGCTCATCCTCGCCGCCGTCGCGCCGCTGATCGCCCAACAAGTCGCCGATCCGGACTTTGATGCTCGCGTCGAGCGCCCGGCGTTCGTCCGCGCGCATCCGAAGGTGCTCTTCGATGAAGGGCATCACAACGTGCACAAGAGCGACTCGACGTATCGGGCCTTCGTCGCGCTGCTGCGCAATGACGGCTGCTCCGTCGACGTCAACGCGGGTCCGTTCACGGCGGAGACGCTTCGCGGCTATCGGCTGCTCGTCATCGCCGGCGCGCTGGGGGCGCCGCTCGACGACGAAAAGCACGCACAGGAGCCCGCTTTCACGAACGAAGAAGCCAGCGTCGTTCGCGAGTGGGTACGAGGCGGCGGTTCTCTTCTCCTCCTGACCGATCACGAGCCGGTGGCCTCGGCGGAGGAGGCATTGGTGCGCGCCTTCGGCGTCCAGCCGATGAAGGCCGTCGTGATTGACGAAGAGCATCACTTCGAGACCTACTATCCCTCCAACGTCCTGGCGAGCCGCGACAACGGCCTGCTCGCCGGCCATCCGGTCACGCGCGGCGTGAAACGCGTGGTGATCTTCGGCGGACAATCGCTGCTCTTTCCGAAGACCGCCACGGTTTTGGTCCGCGTCGGAAAGCGCGCGCACGCGGCGGCTCTGGGGAACGGCCAGGCCGGCGCGCTGCCCTTCGGGCGCGGCCGCGTCGTCATCACCGGCGACATGGGCATGCTGTCGGCGCAGCTCATCACGGAAAACGGCAGGACGGGGAAGTGGGGGATGAACGTGCCGGGCATCGACAACCGGCAGCTCGTGCTCAACGTCGAGCGCTGGCTGCTCAGTGCCGGAAGTGCCGCTCGCCGGTGAGCACCATGGCCACGCCGCGCTCGTTCGCCGCGGCGATCACCTCGGCGTCGCGTACGGAGCCGCCGGGCTGGATGACGGCGCGGACGCCGGCGTCGGCGAGGATGTCGAGGCCGTCGCGGAAGGGGAAGAAGGCGTCGGACGCGGCGTAGGCGCCGGCGGTCGGCCGCGTCGCCTTCGTCACGGCGAGCTTGGCGGCGTCGACGCGGCTCATCTGCCCGGCGCCGATGCCGATCGACTGCGCCTCGCTCGTGATCACGATGGCGTTCGACTTCACGTGCGCGCAGACGATCCAGGCGAACTCGAGGCCCCGAAGCTCTTCCTTGCTCGGCTGACGCTCAGTGACGACGCGCCAATTCTCGCGCGGGCCGATGCGGTCGACGCTCTGCTCGAGAATGCCGCCGGCGGCGGAGCGAAGCTCGACGTCGTTTTGCGGCGGCGGCGCCTCGATCAAACGCAAGTTTTTCTTCTTCGCCAGAATCGCCCGCGCGCCTTCGCTGAATGACGGCGCGACGATGACTTCGAGAAAGAGCGTCTCGATGACGCGCGCGGCGTCGTCGTCGAACTCGCGGTTCGCGCCGACGATGCCGCCGTAGGCCGACACGGGGTCGGCCTCCACCGCCGCCCGCAGCGCTTCGGCGTAGGTCTCGCGCCGCGCCACGCCGCACGGGTTCGTGTGCTTGATCACCGCGGCGGCCGGCTCGCGGAACGCATGGGCAAGACGCATGGCCGCATCGAGGTCGAGGAGGTTGTTGTACGACAGCTCCTTCCCCTGCAGCTGCGTGAACGAGCCGCCGTGGAACGTCGCCGACTGCTGCGGGTTCTCGCCGTAACGCAACGTCATCCCTCCGCCGGAGAGGAACCGCGCGATCGCGGCGTCGTAGCGCGAGGTCTTCTCGAACACGGCCACGGCGCAGCGGCGGCGGAAGTCGTCGGAAATCGCGCCGCTCTCGAATTCGCGCAGGAAGCCGGCGTAGAGCGACGGATCGGGGAGCGGCAGGACGTGCTTGTGGTTCTTCGCCGCGGCGCGGAGCATCGACGGGCCGCCAATGTCGATCTGCTCGATCGCCTCGTCGACCGTAACGCCTTCGCGCGCGATCGTTGCCTCGAACGGGTAGAGGTTGACGACGACGAGGTCGATCGGCGGAATCGACAGGCGCTCGACGTCGCCGCGATGCGCGTCGTTGTCGCGGTCATAGAGAATCGCCCCGAAGACGCGCGGGGTGAGCGTCTTCACGCGTCCGCCGAGGATCTCGGGCGCGCCCGACCACGCCGCGATCGGCGTCACGGCGACGCCGTTGGCGGCGAGGTGTTTGGCCGTACCGCCGGTGGAGAGGATCTCCACGCCGCGCGCGTGGAGGGCGCGGGCGAGCTCGATGATGCCGGTCTTGTCGGAGACGGAGAGGATCGCGCGCTCAATGTTTCGCATTCGGAACGACGCCGCCGGCCTCCCGCCAGATGTAGGTGAAGAGATTCGCCGTGTCGGTGACAGCGTGGGAGTAGCAGACGGAGGCGACGCCGAACGCGGTGGAATGATCGTCGAACGTCGCCGACGTCCCGCGCGTGTACTCCTCGGTGACCAGCGGCGTCAGCTTGGCCGTGCGTGCCAGGATGCGGTCGACGAACATGCCGAGGCGGAGCTGCGGCTCGGCGCCGTAGAAGACGGTGGGGAACTTGGCGATGCGCATCTCGAAAAAGTGCGCGTAGTCGGCGTCGCGGTAGGGATTGTTGGCATCGGCGATGAGATGGGCGAGGAGGCCGAGGTGCTCGGCGACGTCGCTCATCGGCTGGTTGGCCTTGAGCATGGCGATGGCGGTGTGCGTCTCCTTTTCGATGCGCTCCCGCAGCACGCCGTGCTGCCCCTCCTCGGCCACGGCTTTCTCCACGCCGCGCGCGTAGTCGCGGTGAAAGTCTTGGATGACGACGTAGAGGTCGGGCGGGGAGAGCTTTGCGCCGGCCGAGGCGATCTGGCGGTCGGCGGCGAGCGTCCAGGCGTGCGCGTTGAATGGGAGGAGAGCGAGAATCAGCAGCAGTCGCTTCACGTCTCGCATCGTACATGAATTTCGATGAGCATCTGGCCGCGCTCGCCGCGTGCCGCCTCTGCCCGAACGTGCTCGGCGCGCCGGTCATCGGCGCCGTCGCCGGCGCGACGGTGATGCTCGTCGGGCAGGCGCCGGGACCGCGCGAGATGGAGCAGCGCCGCCCCTTCGCCTTCACCGCCGGCCGGCGCATGTTCGCCTGGTTCGAGCGCCTCGGCGTGAGCGAAGAGG
The DNA here is from genome assembly GCA_036522835.1 of Thermoanaerobaculia bacterium. Classification (GTDB taxonomy): domain Bacteria; phylum Acidobacteriota; class Thermoanaerobaculia; order Gp7-AA8; family Gp7-AA8; genus DATDFB01. Next base: position 27,584 of record DATDFB010000034.1, read on the forward strand.
AGTTCCGCGCGAGCGTGCACATGTGCGCGGTGATCCGCTGCTTTCCGGGACGCGATCCGAAGGCGGGCGGCGACCGCGTGCCGTCACCCGAGGAGATCGCAAACTGCGCCGGACACCTCGACCGCGAGATCGCGCTGCTCGCCCCGAAGCTGGTGATCGCGGTGGGGACGCTCGCGGCGGCGGCGCTGGGTGTCACCCCGAGCGTGAGCGAGGGGGCCCCTCGCTTCGCTCGGGGTGACACCAAGCTCAAGGACGTCGTCGGCCGCGTTCACCGCGTCAAGCGCGCCGGCAAGGCGTTCGACGTGGTCGTCCTACCGCATCCCTCGGGACGCTCGACGTGGACGAACAAGCCGGAGAATGCCGCCCTGCTGCAGCGGTCGCTCGAGCTGATCGGCGCGCACGCGGCGTGGCGGAAGACGTTTCAGAAATGATCACTTCGTCGGCTCGTCCGACGCCTTCTGCTCGTCGAGCAACTTCTGCAGCTCGCGGCGCAACCGCACCGACTTCCGCACCGTCCAGATGTTGTACGCCGTCCAGGCGATGATCAGGACGAAGGAGACGGCGAGGAAGACGATGGCGCCGCCGTCCATCTATTTCTTCCGTGAATTCCAGGCCATGCTCGGCGCGAACGCCTCGGGTTTCCCGGCCGGGGCGATGTCGACCTTCGCGGCCAGCACGCCGTTCGCGCCTAGGGTGTAGGTGAGGCGGGCGCGGTTCACTCCGGGCATGGCGTCGCTCGTCAGCACGATCGTGTTCTTCGCCGGCGCCGTCACCTCGTAGCCGACGACGTAGCCGCTGCTGTCGTAGTACGCGGCGCGCAGGTGATCGCCGTACGGAAAGATCACCAGCAGGTCTTCGTGCTTCATGGGCTTGCCGCCGGCGCCCGGGATCGTCGCCCAGCTTTTGCGGAGGATGACGTGATTGTCGAGCGCGCGCTCGAACGTGGCCGCGCCGCTGCCGCTGTCGGCGTTCCAGGTGCCGAGGAGGAAGGCGAGGCGGTTGAGATCGGGCGCGGCGGCGTGAATGGGGAGGGCGGCGAACAGGAGCAGACCGAGGAGCATCCGTCGAGTCATTGGGCACCTCCTCCGACAATCTTAGCCGCGAACGCATCGACATCCGCTTCCGTTGTGGCCCAGCCGGTCACGAGGCGATAGACGTCGTCGCCTAGGATTGGCCAGGCCGCGAATTGGAATCCATCCTCTTGCAAAGCATCGGCGAGCGCCGGCGCGAAGCGGACGAAGACGATGTTCGCGTCGACGCGGCGGACGATCTCGACGGGCGGCGCGATTCGATCGGCGAGACGCGCGGCCATGAGGTTCGCGTGGCGCGCGTGGCGCAGCCAGAGGCCGTCGGTCAGGTATGCCTCGAGCTGCGCGGAGAAGAAGCGCATCTTCGACGGACGATGGCCGCCGCGGTGGATGCGGATCGACAGCTCCTCGGCGAGCTCCTTGCGAAACAGGACGATGAGGTCGGCCGACATGGCGCCGTTCTTCGTCGCGCCGAAGGCGAGGGCGTCGACGCCGGCGCGCCACGACATCTCCGCCGGCGAGGCGCCGCTCGCGGCGACGGCGTTGGCGAAGCGCGCGCCGTCCATCTGCACGCGGAGATTCGCCGATCTGGCAAGCTCGCCCAGGGCTTGCAGCTCCGCGACGGAGTAGACCGTGCCGGCTTCCGTCGCGTTCGTGATGCTGAGGCACGCCGGCACGGCCACGTCGCTCTTGCGCATCGACGCCAGCGCCTCGGCGACCGCGCCCGGAACGAGCTTGCCGTCCGCGCCGTCGATCGGCACGAGCTTCGCGCCGTTGCTGAAGAACGTGACGGCACCGAGCTCTTCGCGCTCGATGTGCGCGTTCGCGTGACAGAACACCGCGCCCCACGGCGCCGTCAGCGCGGCGACGGAGAGGGCGTTGCCGGCGATGCCGCTGAGGATCGGGAAGACTTCGACGTCGGTCTCGAAGATCTCGCAGCACTGCCGGCGCACGCGCGCGGTGATGTCGTCGCCGCCGTACGAGCTCATCGAGCCGGCGTTCGCGCGCACGACCGCGTCGAGGATCTCCGGCGCGGCGGGCAAAACGTTGTCGGAACGAAAGTCTTGTGTCACGCGCGCTTCATACCACGCCGCACCGAGTCCTGAGTCCTGGTCCTGGGTCCTGAGTGTTGCGGCAACTCAGGACTCAGGACGCAGGACCCAGGACCCAGGACTTGTACAATGCCGCGTCCTTCATGTGCGGCGTGATCGGCTTCATCAGCGAAGCGCACCGCGATGACCTCGGCGTCGTCGCCGCGGAGCTCCTCAAGACCCTCGAGTACCGCGGCTACGACTCCACCGGCGCGGCCGTGCAGGACTCCGGCGAATCGATCATCCTGCGCAAGGGCGTCGGCGCGCCGTCGGTGATGGTCGAGACGCTCGGCATCACCGCGCTGGCCGGGTCGATCCTTTGCGGCCAGGTGCGCTGGGCGACGTTCGGTTCGGTCGACGACCTCAACGCGCAGCCGCACGAAGTCCGCTGCAAGACGCACATCTACGGCGCGCACAACGGCAACGTGACGAACTGCGACGACCTCAAGACATGGCTGACGGCGGAGGGACACGACGTCGTCTCCGATAACGACGGCGAGATGCTCGTGCACACGGTCGAGCACGAGCTCGCCGCCGCGTTGCGCGACGACGGCGGCGACCGCCGCGCCGCGATGCGCCGCGCGATCGTGAAGGCAGGCACGCGGCTGAAGGGCTCGTACGCCGCCGTGGTGGTCGATCCGGTCTCGCGCACGGTGTGGGCGATCAAGCAGGGCTCGAGCCTCTACTTCGGCCTCGGCGACGATTTCGCCATCGCCTCGTCGGATCTCTCCTCGGTGCTGAAGCTGACGCAGCTCCTCGTGCCGATGTCCGAGGGCGAGTTCGCCGAGTACACGGCGGCGGCGCACGCGCTCTACCGCGTGCGCGACGGCGCGCCGGTCGAGCGCGCGCCGGTGCGCAGCACGCTGCAGGCGAAGGACGCGGAGCTCTTGCCGCAGTTCCGCACGTTCATGGAGCAGGAGATCGACGCGCAGGACGAGACGTGCCGGCGCATCGCCGCGCTGTTCGACGCGGGAAGCGAGTTTCTGGCGTCGGCCGACGCGGTGCTCGACGCTTTCCGCCATGCGCTCGCGCACAACGGCCGCGTCTTTTTCGTCTGCTGCGGCAGCTCGTATCACGCCGCACTCGCCGGCGCGGTCTTTTTCAACGAGCTCGCGCATGCGGAGATCGTCCCGGTGCTGCCGGGCGACTTCCGCGGCCGCTTCGCCGCGTCGCTGCGCCCGACCGACGTCGTCGTCGCGGTGAGCCAAAGCGGCGAGACGAAGGATCTGATCGACGTGATGAATCACGTCATCGCCACAGGACTCCCGATCCGCCGCATCGGCATCGTCAACAACGTCTCGTCGACGCTGGGGCAGGAGAAGTGCGACACGGTGCTGCCGCTGCGCTGCGGCCTGGAGATTGCGGTGCCGGCGACGAAGAGCTACATCAATCAACTGGCGATGATGTATGGCCTCGCGGCGCGCCTCGGCGGAGGCGCGGGCGCGCTCTCCGCGCTGCCGGCGCTGATCCGCGAGACGTTGACGACGACCACGGATGCCGTCGACGACGCCGCGCGCCTGCTCTATCTCAAGCCGAGCATGCACATCCTCGCCACGCGTCTCCTCGCCGTGGCGAAGGAGGGGGCGCTGAAGATCCGCGAGGTGGTGCTCAACCACACCGAGGGCTACGAGGCCTCGGAGTTCAAGCACGGCCCGAACACGATCCTCGGCGTGAACACGGTCTTCGGCATCGAGGCGGTGCTGCGCTACGCCGAGTCGCGCGACTTCGCCAGCCTGTACGAAGACTATCCGCTGATCTTCGTCACCGGCCCCGACGCCACCGACGTCGACCTGACGGTCTCGCAGATCAACACGCACAAGATCCGCGGCGCAACGTGCGTGATGATTGCCGAGGAGAACGCGGCGCTGCGGCAGGCGATCGCGAAGCCGCCGGCGGGCAATCCGTCGTATCAATCGGCATACATCGTCCTGCCGGCCACCGGCGACAACCTGATGACCGTGTTCACCGCGACGGTGGTCCTGCAGCGCCTGGCACTGCGGATGTCGGAGATGAAGGCGGAGTTCCTTGACGGCCTCGGCCTCGAGGACCACGGCGTGCACCCGGACGTGCCGAAGAACGTGAGCAAGTCGATCACGGTCGACTGAAGCGGCATTTCGGTTGCAATTCCTTCCATCGAAAGGAGCTCTTCGATGGCAGGCAAACGGGAGCTGATCGAGCCGCACAGCGGCGACAAACGCTACGTACGGCGGGACGCGCAGGGACGTTTCAGCGAGGTCGACGACGTCGGCCGCTCGCTGACGCAGGACCGGCGGCGCCACGCGAAGACATCGTCGAAGCCGGGCTACGGCGACCGCGGCGACCGCAAGCGGTAACGGTTTTCTTTTCGACGATCGCGTGTCTCATCCAGCCAGGAGGCTGCGATGAGAAAGAGTTTGATGACGGCAATGGCGCTCGCGCTCGTCTGCGCGAGCGCCTCCGCGTCGATGGAGGTGCTGGTCGAGGGCGCCCCCGTCCGCGAATACCACCACAACGGCACGGTCTACATCGAGGCGCTGCGCGGACGCGACTTCTCGATCCGCCTGTCGAATCCGACACCGTACCGCGTCGCGGTGGCGCTGTCGGTCGACGGCCTGAATACGATCGACGCGCGCCACACCAGCGCCTGGAGCGCGCGCAAGTGGGTGCTCGACCCGTGGGAGTCGACGGTGATCTCCGGCTGGCAGGTCGACATGGGCACGGCGCGCCGCTTTTTCTTCACCGGCGAGCGCAACTCCTACGGCGCCGCGCTCGGCCAGACGCAGAACCTCGGCGTGATCGAAGCGGTGTTCTACCGCGAGCGGCCGCGCCGCCGCGACGCGAAGGTGGCGCCGCCGTCCCCGCCGGCGAGCGGGTCGGCCGCCGCGCCGAGGGAGATGGAGTCGAACAAGGGGATGGCGGACGAGTACGCGGCCACCGGCATGGGCGAGCGCGACCGCCACGAAGTCGAAGCCGTCGACATCGATCTCGACTCGACGCCCATCGCCTCCGCGCGCGTCCGCTACGAGTTCCGCCCGCAGCTCGTGAGGTTGGGCGTGCTGCTGGAGCCGTCGCCGCTCGAGCGCCGGGAGGGGGCGCGGGGGTTCTGTCCGGAGCCGCGGTGATGTGGAGTGCGCCGGCCATGCCGGCGCTGTGAGTGCGGCGGCATGGCCGCCGCACTCCATAATGCCGCGTCTGCGGCTCCGAGCTTCGCGCGATTCAGACGAATCTGCCGTTCGAGACCTCCGAGCGCACGATCGTGATCGTCAAAGACGCGTGGAGGAGATGCGCGCGCGCGCTCGAAATAGTTCCCTTCGCCGCGTAAATGGCGTGGAGGACAGGCAAGAGTGCCTGTCCTCCACTGAGCGTTACTGTTTCGGGCCGATGGTCGGACCGTCGCCGACGACAAAGTACCCCGCCGGCACACCGCTCGCCTGACACTGCGCCGCGGCGGCTGCCGCGGCGGCATTCACGGCGTTGACGTCCGCCGCGCTGTTGCTCTTCGGCACGACGACGGGAACGCAGCGGCGGGTCGTGTTCAGCGATGGATCCGTGGCCGTCACGACGATGAGATAGACGCGGCCGTCGCCGGTGGCGTTGCGCTCGGCGCGGAGGCGCAGCGACCCGGCGGCGTCGGGCGACTGATCGCCGTTGGCCGGCGTGACGTCGTCCTCCTTGCTGAAGACGCCCGCGAAGGCAACGCTCGCGGAGCCGCTGTTGTCCGTTGCGCTGAAGGTCAGGCCGACGTCGACGAGGTCGTGATTCGGCGGCCAGAGCAGGCCGGTCGTCACCGAGGCCGAAAGCGCCGGCGGCTCGGTGTCGCGCACCGTGATCGTCACCGTCGCCGCAGCGGAGTCGACCGTGCCGTCGTTCGCCTGGTACGTGAACGTGTCGGTGCCGGTGAAGTGCAGATTCGGCGTGTAGGTGAAGCCGCCGTTCGCGCTGCCCGACACCGTCCCGTGCGACGCCGGCGTGTAGTGCACGGCCGTCAGCGCGTCACCATCGACATCCGTGTCGTTCGCCAGCACTCCCGGCGCCGTGACCGTCAGCGTCGTGTCCTGATCCATTGCGTACGCGTCGGCGTTCGCCACCGGCGGATCGTTCACATTCGTCACCGTGACATGCACCGTGGCCGAGGCCGTGCCGCCGTTTCCGTCGCCGATCGTGTAGGTGAAAGTGTCGCTGCCGAAGAAATTCGCGTTGGGCGTGTAGCTGACCGATGACGCCGTGAACGTGACCGAGCCGTGCGCTCCCTGAGTGACCGCCGTGACGGTGAGCGTGTCGCCGTCGACGTCGCTGTCGTTCGCCAGCACGTTCACCGCATTCGCGCCACTGTCCTCAGCGATGGTCGTCGAGTCGTCGACCGCACTCGGCGGATCTTCGACGTTCAGCACCGTTATGCTGACCGTGGCCGTGTCGGTGCCGCTGTGGCCGTCGTCGATCGTGTAGGTAAAGGAGTCGGTGCCTTGGAAGTTCGGATTCGGCGTGTAGCTGACGGACGACGCGCTGAACGTCACCGATCCGTGCGCGCCCTGCGTCACGGCCGTGATCGTGAGCGTGTCGCCGTTCGCGTCCGTGTCATTTGCAAGGACGTTGATCGCGTTCGCGCCGCTGTCCTCCGTCACTGTCGCCATGTCGTCGACCGCGTCGGGCGGCGAGTTGCTGCATGCCACCTGCCCCTCGAACGCGCCGACGTCCGCACCGTCGCCGCCCGTCGCATTCGCGATCGTGGCGTCGTCGCACGGCCGGGTCATGCCGCGCTGGTCGGTCGTCTCGCCGCTGCTGTTGCCTTGGTCAATGGCGATGCTTCCGGCGAGGAGCGCGTGCGTCGGCGTCGTGCCGCCGTTGTTCTGCAGCGGCCCGAGTGCGACAGAGGCGTCGCTGACGCCGAGCTGGTCGGCCGTCGCGGCGGCCATCGAGCCGGTGCCGAGCGCGCCGACGACGTTGTAGCCGTTGCTGGTGATCGTGCCGTCGACGTTCGGCGCCGACGTGCCGCTGTTGCCGGCCACGATGCTGTTGCGCAGCGTGATCGTGCCGCCGGCGTTCTTCACCGCGCCGCCGCTGTTCGCGGTGATGGTGCTGTTCTTGACGTTGACGGTGCTGCTGCCGTCGGCGAGCACGGCGCCGGCGGACGTCGTGGCGGTGTTGCCGCTGATCGTCGAGTTGACGATGTTCACGATCGCGCCGTTCGTCGCGTAGATCGCCGCGCCGCTCACCGCGTGCGAGCCGGAGATCGTGCAGTTGATGAGGTTCAGCGTGGCGTGGTTGACGAGGATGGCGCCGCCGCTGCCCGACACCGAGCCGTGGACGATGTTGAGGTTCTGCAATGTGACGACGACGCCCGCAGCGCCGGCGGGGTTGATGTGGAAGATGCGGTCGAGCGACGCGGCGTCGATGGTCATGCCGGTGTCGGGGCCGACGATGGTCAGCGACTGGGTGATGTCCATGTCGCCGGTGAGCACGCCGTCCTCGCCGGCGCCCGGGAGCTCGAAGGTGATGGTGTTGAAGTAGGTGAGGAAGCTGATGGAGTCGGCGCCGCTGCCGGCGGCGCACTGCGGATATGGTGCACTGTCGGCGTTGGCGTTGCCGATGGCTTTGCGCAGCGTGCAGTGGTTGACGTCGGGGCGTTCGGGCGGCCCGAGGAGCGTGTCCTGCGGACCTTCGACTTGGAGATCGGTGGCGAAGAGTGCGGGAGCGATGACCAGGAACAGGGCAATGGCAAGACCCGATAGAGAGCGGTTCGGGCGCATGACGATCCTCCTCCGAGGCCGCCAACGTTATGTTCGGTTGCGCAGAGCTTCTGTGACCTGCCGCACGATTTCGCCCGCATCCGCGCCCAAAGCCTCGGCGATCTGCACGAGCTCGATGACGTCGAGCCTGCGCGTGCCGTTCTCGATCTTGGAGAGGTACGACGCGGGCATGCCGAGGCGCGCGGCGAGATCGGACTGCTTGACGCCGGCGCGCTCGCGAACGTGCGTCAGGACATCGCCGAGGATGCGCAGCTCCGCGGCGAGCTTGGTCTTTGTCGAGACGCGGTCGCTGCCGCCGTGGCGCGCGGGCATGCGCGTTAGTATGATGCGCGACCCATGCGCTTCGACATTCTTTCGCGCAGTGAGAGTGGCTTGACGTACGTCCGCGAGCGGCGGAGCGGCATCGTCCGCACGCTGACCGAGGAGGAGCTGCACGACTTCGAAGACCCGAAGCCGTGCGAGGAGTGCGGCGAGCAGTTTGGCTGCGACCACTACAACTGCGCCGGCGAGCGGCTGCTCGAGGACGGCGAGATTGACGAGGCGGTGCCGGCGGAGTGGCGCGCGCTGGCGCGCGGCGAGGGGCTGAGCCGCAACGACATAGCGCGGCTGCTGACGATCCGGCGCACGCCGGAGGGGACGCACCAGGTGGCGGCGGACGCGGCATCGGACATGCGCACGATGGAACTGGCGCTGCTGCTGGACGAGACGCTGCTGGCGCCGTGACGCTGGCGCATCGCATCGATGGCCCTCCGCTGCTGCTCAACGGCGGCTTGATGTCGATGGCGGCGTGGCAGCCGTACGCGGAAGCGCCGATCGCGTTGTTGACCGAGGTATGATTTCTGCCATGACCACGACGATCGATGCTAGCGGAACGATCACCATTCCCCAGGAGCTGGTCGAAGAGGCGGGGCTGAAGCCGGGGACGGCGCTGGAGATCACCGTTCGCGACGGCCATATCGAGATCGAGCCGATGTGGCGGAAGGTGCGATTCGAAAAGCATGGACACGTGATGGTCGCCGTTCCTGTCGAGCCTGTTGAGGAGAAACTGACGAACGAGCAGGTGAACGAGATGATCGAGCAGATCCGGGACGAGAGAATGAACGAGATGATTGGCGAGGTCCCGCGAGAGAGCTTTGATCGTCGCCGTTGATACGAACGTCATCATTGCCGCGGTCGCGCAGTGGCATGAGCAGCACGTTGCCGCACGGCGCTCCATGGATCAGCTTCGGGCGCAGCACTCGCTCGTCGTTCCGCACCACGCGCTCATGGAGGCGTATTCGGTTCTAACGAGAGTGCCCGCGGGGATACGGCTCGCGCCCCGCGATGCCCTGCACGTCATCAGACACTTGTTAGAAGATCTCCCTGTTATCGGCCTCTCTCCGGGCGATATTTGGCCGTTCATCCGAGAGCTCGCCAATCGCGGCATCTTCGGCGGCCGAATCTACGACGCCGCGATTGCTCGTGCGGCGCGTGACGCCGGCGCCGAGGCGATCCTGACGTTCAACGTCCGGCATTTCGACGGCGAGGGCCTGCAGGTCCTCACCCCATGATCCCCCGCCTCCAGCGCTTCTTCGCCCAGCTCATCAGCGAAACCTCCGGCCTCGCGCTGGAGGACACGCTCGTCCTGGCGCGGCAGTCGCCGCAGCTCTCCGACGAGCCGGACCTCGGCGCGTGCATCGCGGAGTTCCACGACCTCCTGGGCAAGTTCCGGCTGCAGCAAACACCGATCGAGACGCTGCTTGCGCATCCGGTGTCGAACGCGCTCGAGGCCTTCTTCCGCGCCTTTCCGATTCCGTTTCACGACGAGCACATTCATCTCACCGGCTCGCTCGACGCGGAGTTCGTCTATCCGCGTCTCGCGGCGCTGCTCGCGGGGCCGCACCGCGCGTTATATGAGAAGAAAATCCGCGACGTCTACGGCGACGAAGCATTGCCGATCAGAGATGCAGCAGACGTCGACCGCCTCATTCGTCTCAAGGAAGGGGAGCGCTTCGACCGCTACCTGCGCATCCTCTACCTCCCGAAGCTCATCCTCACCTCGCGCCAGGCGCACCGCGACGCGGCCAGGCACATGGCCACGCGCCTCCTGCGCGACGGCAACGTCGGCTCGATCCGGCTCAAGTTCACCCTCTTCCGCGAGACCACCGACCCGGCCGAGCAGATCCCCGGCATCTCCGAGGTCACGCCGGACGACGTCATCCTCGGGCTGACCGAGGGCTTTCGCGACGTACAGGGCTTCCGCTTCATCCTCTCGCCGGGCTTCCGCAAGGAGCCGGGCTTCTACGACGCGACGCGCTATCCGTCGAAGCGCGCCAGCTTCGACGATCAGGTCGGGCAGATCATCGACCTCTTGAAGCGCCATCCCGAGCTGTGCGACGTCGTCACCGAGGTCGACACCGTGGGCAACGAGCGCGGGTTCTATCGCAAAGTGCACTTCCAGGAGATGCGCGTCGGCATCCGCAAGCTGCAGGCGTACGGTTTCCGCACGCGCAGCCATCACGGCGAGACGTGGGACACGCTGCGCCAAGGCGTGCAGGCCGTCGACAACGCCATGAACATCTGGCACGTCGACGCCGTCGAGCACGGCCTCAGCATGGGCATCAACCCGAACTTCTACTTCCACAGCCTCCTGCAGCGCGTCCTCGGTGCGAACCGCCGCGGCGAGCCGGTCGAGCCGGGCTCGCGCGAGCATGCCGAGCTCCTCGACATGGACTGGAGCGACCGCGAGGAGATCCGCGACAAGCTCCTCTCCGGCGCACCGCTCTCGCGCGGCGAGGCCACGCTGGCCACGAAGACGAAGTTCCATCACGCGCGCGAGGTCGAGCACTACCAGCACGACGTCTTGAACCGCATGATCGACAAGCGCCTCACCCTCGTGTCGCTGCCGTCGTCGAACAAGAAGCTCACCGGCGCGCTGGCCGACTACGCCGACCATCCGTTCTCCTGGTGGGAGAAAAAGGGTCTCCGCCTGGGCGTCGGCACGGACAACGACGTCACGCTCTCCACGTCGTTCGTGCGCGAGATGCTCATCCTCCTCTACACTGATCCGACGGAGCTCAAGATCACGAAGCTGCTCATCGTCACCACCGGCGAGTCGCGCCGCGCGCACCTCAGCCATCTCTTGTGGCAGATGCGGAAGAGCCATGACGAACATCCTGATCGTCGATGACAACCCGACCTTCCGCGCGCAGGCCGCGCGGATTTGCGAGGCCGAGGGCTTCAGCACGCTCTCGGCGGGATCGCTGTCCGAGCTCGCGGCGCTGCTCCCGACGGCGTCGCCCGACCTCGTCCTCGTCGACATCGAGCTGCCGGAGATCCCCGGCCATCGCCTCGGCGCGCTGATTCGCTCGCGCCACAAAGTGCCGATCGTGCTCGTGTCGGCACTCAAGGAAGAGAGCGTGCGGCGGTTGTTCGACGTGTCGGACGCCGACGGCTGGATCTGCAAGCCGCTGACGCGGGAGAAGCTCCTCGGCGCCGTGACGCGGTTCGTGTTGAAGGAGACGCCGCACGGCGCCGCGGCGGTGCCGCAGACGACGACCGGGACAGGCAAGCGTGTGCTCCTCGTCGAAGACGATCCCGTCATCGCCGCGCGCATCGAGTTCGCCCTCGGCAAGGACTGCGCGGTGACGGTCGTCGAGGACGGCGAGGCGGCGATCCGCCACCTTTTGTCGGAGAGCTACGACTGCGTGCTCCTCGACCTCACGCTCGCGCACCTCAGCGGCTTCGACGTGCTGCGGCACATGATCGTGCGCCAGCCGCACTACCTGAAGTCGACGATCATCATGACCGCGGCGACCGACGAGTCGCTGCAATTCATCGACCGCAAGACCGTCGCCGCGGTGATGCGCAAGCCGTTCGACCTCGGCGACCTTCACGGCGTGGTCATGGCGACGTGATGTGGAGTGCGGCGGCTCGCCATTGTTTTCCTCTTCGTCGAGAAAGTTTGACACCCCCAACCCCGCCAGGCGGTAGCGCGCGCTTTCCCCGAACGCAAACTTCCCCAGCAGCTCCGTCCCGACCCGCGCGAGCTCCTCGGCGCTCGCCGGCGGGGCCTCCAGCGTCGTGCGGCGCGTGGCGGTCTTGAAGTCGCCGGTGCGCAGCTTCACCGTGATCGTGCGGCCGAGGAGCTTGCGCTCCGTGAGCGCGGCGAAGAGCGACTCCGCTTCGTTGCGGATATAGGCAGCGACTTCATCGAGAGTGATGTCGGTGCGGAACGTGTTCTCGCTCGAGTACGACTTCCGCTCGCGGTTCGGCTCGACCGGGCTCTCGTCGATGCCGCGCGCCAGCTCCCAGAGGCGCGTGCCCCACTTGCCGAAGCGCTCCACGAGCTGCTCCTGCGTGAAGCGTTGGAGGTCGCCGACCGTGGCCACGCCCATCTCCGTCATCACCGCCTCGGTGGCCTTGCCGACGCCGGGGATCTTCCGCACCGGCAGCCCCACGAGGAAGCGCTCGACCTGGTGCGGGCGGATCACGAACAACCCATCCGGCTTTTTCCAGTCCGAGGCGATCTTGGCGAGGAACTTGTTCGGCGCCACGCCGGCCGACGCCGTCAACTGCGTCTCCGCGCGAATCTCCGCGCGGATTTTCTCCGCCGTCTCCGTCGCCGTCGGAATCCCCGTCAGCTCCTGCGTGACATCCAGATAGGCCTCGTCGAGCGAGAGCGGCTCGACCAGCGGCGTGTGGCGCTCGAAGATCTCGCGGATCTGCCGCGACACGGCGCGGTACTTGTCGAAGTCGGGGTGGATGAACTCCGCCGCCGGGCAGAGCCGCCGCGCGCGGCTTGCCGGCATGGCCGAGTGCACGCCGAACTTGCGGGCCTCGTACGACGCGGCACAGACCACGCTGCGCTCGCCCGGCCAGCCGACGATCACCGGTAGCCCACGCAGCTCGGGGCGGTCGCGCTGCTCGACGGATGCGTAGAATGCATCCATATCGATATGGATGATCTTTCTCACGGCTTAACCACGCCCGCCTTCCTCGTCGACCCCGTCATTGTCGAACGAAACTGCGCACGCATGCGCCGCAAAGCGCAGCAGGCGGGAACGGCGTTCCGTCCGCACGTGAAGACGCACAAGACGGTGGAGGTCGCGCGCAAGCAGCACGGCGGCGGATGGGGAGCGATCACGGTGTCGACGCTCGCCGAAGCGGAGCTCTTTGCCAAGCACGGCTTCCGCGACATCACCTACGCCGTGCCGGTCGCGCCGGACAAGCTGCCGCGCGTGGCCGCGCTGGCGCAGCAGATCGACCGGCTGAACGTGCTGGTCGACAGCGAGGCGGCGCTGCGCGCGCTCGAGGAGTTCCACCGCCTGCACGGCACGCGCTTCCACGTCTTTCTGAAAGTCGATTGCGGCTACCACCGTGCCGGCGTCGATCCGGCCGATCCCGACAGCGTGCGCCTGGCGATCGCCATCGCCGAGTCGCCCGCGGTGACGTTTCAGGGCCTCCTGACGCACGCCGGACATTCGTACCACGCCCGCGACGTGGAGGAGATCCGGCGTATCGCCGCCGAGGAGGCCACGTGCCTGACACGGTTCCGCGCTCTACTCGGCGAAGAGTTCGACGAGGTCGTGCGCAGCATCGGCTCGACGCCCACGCTCTCCGTCATCGACGACTTTTCCGGCGCCGACGAAGTCCGCCCCGGCAACTACGTGTTCTACGACGCGTTCCAGGCAACCATCGGAGCGTGCGCGCCGGAAGACGTGGCGGTGTCGGTGCTGGCGACGGTCGTCGGCTCGTATCCGGAGCGCCAAAACGCGATCGTCGACGCCGGCGCGCTCGCGCTGTCGAAGGACCTTGGACCCGATCACCTCGACCCGCACTTCGGCTACGGCGTCGTCTGCGACGTCAACCTGCGCCCGCTCCCGGCCAGACTCGTGGCGCTGTCACAGGAGCACGGGAAGATCGAGACGAGCGCGCACCTGCCGGTCGGGACGCGCCTGCGCATCGTGCCGAACCACTCCTGCCTCACCGCGGCGATGTACGACGTCTACCACGCCGTCGAGGGGGGGCGGGTGGTGGGCGAGTGGCGGCCGGTGCGGGGGTGGTAGCAGGCGCACAAGTTGCTCTTTCCGTCCCCATGGCAAGACCAAAGGAACCGCAGAGCTACGGCAGCGGAGGCGACTGGCAGAGCGGCAACGTCGACGAGGAAGTGAACCGGCAGAAGGGCCGGCCGAGCTCGCCGCACGGCGCCTTTTACGAGTCGCGCCGCGACTCCGAGCAGACGCACGAGCACCAGGGCGGCAAGGTCTCGCCGGCGCAGATCGAGGAGAACGCGCCGCCCGGCGGGCCATCCGACGCCGTCGGCGACGCGCCGCCCCGCAACGTCAGCACGCAGGCGGGCGGCGCGAAGCGCCTGAGCTACTTCCGCGACCGCGATTACAAGCCGTAGCTCGGGAAACGCGTTACAGGGAGCGCAGGGTCTTTTGTTGCAGTGAATTACGCCGCGCGGCGGCGGCGTATTGCTTGGGACCCAACGTGATCCAGATCACGAAATCGACCGCAGAAGCCGTTACCATGCGGTCACAGGTCCCTGCGTGCCCATTCACACGCTATCCGCCGGGTTAGCGCGCGATGCTCTTGCACTCGCGACGCTCTTCACCGCCGTGGCCATTTTTCTCCTCGGCGGTGCCGTCATTGCGCGCGGCCGCGCCTCGCTCCTCTCCAGCCTTTTTTTTCTCATGACTTTCGGCGCGAGCGGGTGGCTGGCCTTCGACGCCGCCACGTTCGTCGCGGGCGACGCCGCCCTCGCTGTAGCCTTCGCCCGCGCCGCTCTCGCCTCGGCCTGCGTCGTCCCGGCGGCGGTCTTTCACTTCGCCGCCGTCTACACGAAGCGCTCGAGGCGGCTGGCCGGCGTCGTGGCCGCCTGCTGGATCTTCTGCGCGGCCGTCGCCGTGGCCGCGCTCTTCACGCCGCTGATCATTCCCGGCGTCCACCAATACTCGTGGGGCTTTTACGGTCGCACGTCCGTCGCCGACCTCGTCTGGATCGCGCTCTTCGTGGCCATGCTCGTCGCCAGCATCCGCCTCATCGCGCGCCTCGCGAAGGAAGACGATCCGCTGACGCGCGCCGGCGCGCGGGCCATCGTCGTGGCCTGCATCGCCGGCCTCTTCGCCGGGGTCAACCTCCTGCCGGCGTTCGGCGTCGGCATCGTGCCGCTCGGTTTTCTGGCGCTGCTCGCTTTCGTCGGCCTCTCGGCGAACGCCATCTGGCGCTATGGTCTCGTGCAGCTCACGCCGCAGTTCGCCGCGGAGCAGGTGCTGGCGACGATGAAGGGCGCCGTCCTCGTCGTCGACCTCGAGGCGAAGATCCGCGTGGCCAACGACGCCGCCTGCTCGATGCTCGGCTACAAGGAAAACGATCTCGTCGGGCAACCGCTGAAGAAGATCTTCGACGAGGCCGACAAGATCAGCACCGGAAAGCTGCTGCACAGCATGGGCATCCTGGAGCGGAGCATGGGATGGCGCGCCGCGGACGGGACGCGCATCGAGGTGGCGGCGACGTCGTCGTTCATCCGCGACCGCGAGGGGACGCCGGTGGGCGTCGTCTACGTGGCCACCGATGTCACCGAGCGCCGCCGCGCCGAGCAGGCCATGCGCGAGAGCGAGCACCGCTACCGCACGCTCTTCGACGGCAATCCGCTGCCGATGTGGATCTACGACTTCGAGACGCTGCAATTCCTGGCCGTCAACGAGGCGGCCACGCGCACGTACGGCTACTCGAAGAGCGAGTTCCTGCGTATGGGCATCATGGACATTCGTCCGGCCGAGGATCTGCCGCGGATGCATGCGCGGCTCGCGGAGCTGCGCGAGCGGACGGCGCCGATGCTGTTCCGGCACCGCAAGAAAGACGGGACGATTTTCTGGGTCGAGGTCACGTCGTACGAGTTCGTGACCGGCGGACGTCGCGCGCGGCTGGTGATCTCGGTCGACGTCACCGAGCGCCAGCGCGCCGAGCAGCTCGTGCGCGAGAGCGAGGAGCGCTACCGGAGTCTCGTCGAGCTGTCGCCCGACGCGATCATGCTCCACGCCGACCGCCGCTTCATTTTTCTCAACCAGGCCGCCGTCGAGCTCCTCGGCGCGAACAGCGCGGACGATCTGATCGGCACGTCGATCATCGACCGCGTCCATCCCGACTCGCGCAACGTCGTGGCCAACCGCCTGCGCACGCTCGACGAAGGGCACGACGTGCCGATGGTGGAGGAGAAGTTCCTCCGCCTCGACGGCAGCGTGGTGGAGGTCGAGGTGGCGGCGATCTCCTTCGTCTTCAACGGCCGCCCGGCCGTGCAGGTCGTGGCGCGCGATATCTCGCAGCGCAAGCAGATCGAAGAGCGCTATCGACTGCTCTTCGAGCGCAACCTGGCCGGCGTGTTCCGCACCAGCATCGACGGGCGCATCCTCGACTGCAACGACGCCCTGGCGCGCATCTTCGGCTACCGCAACAAGGAAGAGCTGCTGGCGCGGTCGGCGCCCGACGTGTACTTCGATCTGCAGGACCGCGAGAACGTGCTGAACGAGCTGCGCGAGCACGGGTCGCTGACGAACGTCGAGACGCGCATGCGCCGCGCCGACGGCCGCGAGCTGTGGGTGCTGGAGAACGTGACGCTGAGCGAGTCGCGCGGCGAGATGGAAGGGACGATCATCGACATCACCGAGCGCAAGACGGCGCAGGAACAGATCGAGTATCAGGCCTTCCACGACGTGCTCACCGGGCTGCCGAACCGGCGGCTCTTCCGCGACCGCATCGGCGTGGCCCTGGCGCACGCGCGGCGGCAGCGCAGCGGCATCGCCGTGATGTTCCTCGACCTCGATCAGTTCAAGCTGGTGAACGACACGCTCGGGCACACGGTGGGCGACGCGCTGCTGCAGGCCATCGCCGGCCGCCTGGTCGGCTGCGTGCGCGCCGAGGACACGGTGGCGCGCATGGGCGGCGACGAGTTCACCATTCTCGTGTCGAACACGACCGACCGCCGCGCCGCCGGCATCGTCGCCCAGAAGGTGCTGGAGACGGTGGCGCATCCGGCGGTCGTGGACGGACACGAGCTCTTCGTCACGACCTCGCTCGGCATCTCGATGTTCCCCGACGACGGCACCGACGCGGAGACGCTGCTCAAGAACGCCGACCGGGCCATGTACCGCGCCAAGGAAGCGGGGCGCAACAATTTCCAGTACTCGACGACCGACGCGTTCGACACGGCCGTGGGGCGGCTGTCGATCGAGGCCAGCCTGCACCACGCGCTCGAGCGCGAGGAGCTGGTGGTGCATTACCAGCCGATCATCGACCTCGCTTCGCACGACATCGTCGGCGCCGAGGCGCTGGTGCGCTGGAAGCATCCCGACAACGGGCTGATGGGGCCGGACGACTTCATCCACATCGCCGAGGAGTGCGGGCTGATCGTGCCGATGGGGGAGTGGATCCTGCGCACGGCCTGCGGGCAGATGAGGGAGTGGCACGACGCCGGGCACGAGGGGCTGCGCATCGCCGTGAACCTCTCGCCGCGGCAGTTCCAGCAGCGCGAGCTGCCGGCCATGATCGAGCGCGTGCTGCGCGACACCGGCCTGGCGGCGGAGCTGCTCGACATCGAGATCACCGAGTCGGCGGCGATGCAGAACGCCGAGCAGTCGCTGGCGATCATGCGCAAGTTGAAGGAGATGGGGGTGCGGATCTCGATCGACGACTTCGGTACCGGCTATTCGTCGCTGTCGTACCTGAAGCGGTTTCCCATCGACACGGTGAAGATCGATCAGAACTTCGTGCGCGACCTCGCCCAGTCGGCGAACGACGCCGCCATCGTGACGGCGGTGATCTCCATGGCCCGCGCCCTGAAGCTCGGCGTGATCGCCGAGGGGGTGGAGACCGAGGAGCAGCTCGCGTTCCTCAGGCGCGAGCAGTGCGAGACCATCCAGGGGTTCCTCTATAGCCGGCCCGTGCCGGCGGACGAGTTCGGGGCGGCGCTGCGCAGCGCCGGCGTCGCGCCGGCGTCGTAACAACGGTTCCTCGGGAGGTTCCGTCAAGGGCCAGGAGGGAACCGTGCGTGCCCGGCGTGGCCGCACGCGCGTCCACGATGTGCCGCAATGCGTCCCGGCGCGGCCGCACGTGCGTCCACGATGTGCCGCAATGCGTCCCGGCGTGGCCGCATGCGCGTCCACGGTGTGCCGCAATGCGTCCCGCTGTGGCCGCACGCGCGTCCACGGTGTGCCGCAATGCGTCCCGGCGCGGCCGCACGCGCGTCCACGGTGTGCCGCAATGCGTCCCGGCGTGGCCGCACGTGCGTCCACGGTGTGCCGCAATGCGTCCCGGCGTGGCCGCACGTGCGTCCGCGGTGTGCCGCAATGCGTCCCGGCGTGGCCGCACGTGCGTCGCCGTCCGGTGCCGGCGGAAGATCTCTCGTGTGGAGTGCGGCGGCCGCGCCGCCGCTGTCGCGGGTGATGGCGTAGGTCAGAGCGAACTTAGGACTCGCTCGTACTGCTCGTGCGGACCAATCCAGAACCACATGCTGGCTACGAGAAAGCCGACTGCGCGATAGCTGGTCCCGATCCTCGCGCAAACGTAGCCACTCGTGCCGTGAATGCGCTTAAAGACGAGGCTCGAATGCCGCGGATTGCTGCGAAACAGGTCATAGGCAGCGCGCGCCTGATCGCGTATTTCGGGCGGCAACGCGGCAAAGCGGCTTGCGGAACGCGGCGTTGATGTGCGACTTCAAAGCTTCTCGGGGTCAAGCGGCTCCGTGCGGCCGGCACGATAATCTTCGAGCGCCTCCTCCATCATGCGTCTCAAGGCCGGAGAGACGGGCCGCGAAAAGAGATCATCCCATCGGCGCTCATCCTCGATTTCTTCGAGGAGCCGTGCGCCGACTGCCTCCTGTGCATCTTCCGGCAGCCGGCGCGCCTCTTCGATCGCCCGTTCCAGTAGTTTGCCCATCGCCTTGATTGTACCGATACAATCGCGCCCCATGCCAAAACTTGCAGTCCTATTCTTCCCGCTCTTTGCTCTCCAGTGGTCCACGGTCGCTCCCGACATCGAGCAGCGTCTCGCCAAGTTCAAGCCCGTGGAGATGCCGTTCACCTTCGAGGGCTACAGCAAGCGCGAGGTGCGGCTCATCAACGAGCTCGTGGCGGCGCTGCGCGACCTCGAGGACATTTACTGGCGGCAGAACAACCCGGACGACATCGCCATCTGGCAGGGGCTGGCGGGCGACAAGACGCCGCGGGGAAAGGCCCTGCGGCGCTACCTCTGGATCAACGGCAGCCGCTTCGATCAGATCAAAGAGAACGAGCCGTTCATCGGCCACGAGCCCGATCCGCCGGGGCGCCACCTCTACCCGAAGGGCATCACCCGCGCCGAGATCGAGGCCTACGTCAAGGCCCATCCGAACGAGAAGGCGAAGATCTACGACGAGCGTACGGTCGTCGAGCTGGTCAGCCGCAGTCCGCTGAAGCTGCGCACGGTGCCGTACCACGTCAAGTACAAGAAGTGGCTGGCCTCGGCGGCCAAGCATCTGCGCAACGCCGCGGCCAGCAGCGACGACCAGGCTTTCGCGAAGTTCCTGCGCATGCGCGCCGACGCGCTCCTCACCGACGACTACTACCCGAGCGACCTGGCCTGGGTGCGCCTCGAGAACCCGAAGTTCGACATCATCTTCGCCCCCTACGAGACCTACCTCGACGATCTCCTCGGCATCAAGACCTCCTACGGCGCGTCCCTCCTGATCCGCAACGAGCCGGAGAGCCGGAAGCTGGCCGTGTTCCAGAAGTACGTGCCCGACATCCAGGACGCGCTGCCGCTCGCGGCCGAGGACCGGCCGTCGAAGAAGGGCTTCGCGTCGCCGATGGAGGTGATGGACGCGCCGTTCCGCGCCGGCGACCTCCGCCACGGCTATCAGGCCGCCGCCGACAATCTGCCGAACGATCCGCGTATCCACGAGAAGGTCGGCAGCAAGAAGATCTTCTTCAAGAACTACATGGACGCGCGCGTCGACTACGTGATTCTCCCCGTCGCCAAGCTGCTGATGCGCCCCGACCAGGCCGCGCGCGCCTCGGCCGAGGGGTACCTGGCCGCGGTGATGATGCACGAGATCTCCCACGGCCTCGGACCTGCGTTCGCGCGGCAGAACGGCAAGCGCGTCGACATCCGCGAAGCGATCGGCCCGGTGTACTCCGGCCTCGAGGAAGCGAAGGCCGACGTCACCGGTATGTTCGGGCTGAAGTGGCTCGTCGATCACGGCGCGCTGCCGAAGGAGCGCCTCGAGGAATACTACGCGTCGTACGTCGGCGGCATCTTCCGCACGGTGCGCTTCGGTACGGCGGAGGCGCACGGCCGCGCGGAGATGATGGAGTTCAACGTCCTCGCCGAGCGCGGCGCCATCACGCGCGACGCCTCGGGTCGTTACGTCGTCGACTACGGCAGGATCGGCGACGCCATCGCGGCGCTGGCGAAGGAGCTCCTGGAGATCGAAGCGACGGGCGACCGCGCGCGCGCCGAGGCCTGGTTCGCGAAGTACGACAAGATGCCGGCGGACTTGCGCGCCGCGCTCGACGCCGCGAAGGATGTGCCCGTCGATGTCGATCCGTATCCATCGTTCAAAGAAGGCGTCCGGTAGAGTTTGACAAGGGCGGTGAGGCGATGCAGATTGTGCGGCGTTCAGCATTGGACGGCAGAACGAGGATGACCGCGGAGCAGCAGAAGCGCGTTCTCGTCGTCGACGATGAAGCCGCGATTCGCAAGCTGCTTTGCACGGTCTTGAGCGGGCGTGGCCTCAGCGTTGACGAAGCGGACGACGGGCAGACCGCGCTCGACTTGATCGAGACGCGGCAGTACGGCGTCGTCGTGCTCGACCTGATCATGCCGGTCGTCGACGGCTTCGTGGTCTTGGAGAAGCTCGCCAGAGTCACGCCGCGGCCGGTCGTCCTGGTCATCAGCGGCGCGGAGCGCGGCGTGGTCGAGCAGCTCGATCCCGCCGCGGTGCACGGCATCGTCCGCAAACCCTTCGACCCCGAGGAGCTGGCGAACGTGGTGGCCGCATGCGCGGAGATCCGCGGCCGGATGTCGCTCGAGACGATGGCCTTGGCGCTGGTGGCGGGAGGGTCGTTGTTCGCGCTGCTACCACCGGGCCTGACGTAGCAGGTCCGCGATCAGCAGGATCATCGGCGTCGACGTACAGAGCATGTTGCCGAACCCGCCGCCGGCCAGGCCGGCGCAGGTCTTCACCGCGTCGATGAATTCGTCGACGTCGAACGGCTTGCGGATCACGCCGAAGACGTCGTAGCCGCCGAGGCGCTCGACCTCGCGGTCGTGCAGCGCGGCGCTGACGATGATCACGCGCCGGAGCGTTTCGGGCGAATCCTCGCGCAGGTGCTCGAGCACGCCGAAGCCGTCCATCTGCGGCATGCGCAGGTCGAGGAGGATGGCGGCGTACTGCCGGGTCTTGAACTGTTCGATGGCTTGGTAGCCGTCGCCGGCGGTCTCGACGACAAACTCGCGCTGCAGCAGCGCCGTCATCAGCGCGCACGTAGCTTCGTTATCATCGACCAGGAGGACATACGGCTTCTCGATTCGCGACATCGAAGATGCCTCGCTGAACTCGTGATTTGGACGCGGAGACATTGTAAACGATGAGCATTCGCAAGCGCGGACGCGGGGCGCGGGCGAAGAGCGCGCGCGGCGAGGAGTGGGAGGAGCTGCACGATGACGCGGCGCGCGCGCGCAGACGGGCTCGGCCGTCGGACCAGATCGACGCGCTGCGGCATCTCTTCGACGATCCCGGCCTGGCCGGCGTCGACCCCGCCGGCGCGGCGATCGTGATCAACGTTGCCAGCGGACGGTGCCGCGTCTTCCGCGACACGAGGGAGATCGACGCCGTCGTGCCGCCGGAGATCGCCGCGCGGCAGAAGAGCGCGCTCGCCGTCGGCGACCGCGTGCTCCTCGACGAAGAGCTGCGTCTGGCCGCGATTCTGCCGCGGCACAGCGTGCTCTCGCGCCCCGACCCGCTGAACCCGCACGTGCAGCGATTGATCGCGGCGAATATCGACGTCGTGGCCAACGTGGTGTCGATGAAGGCGCCGCCGCTGCGGCCGCGGCTCATCGACCGGTTCCTGATCGCCATCCAGCGCGGCGGCGCGGCGCCGATGATCGTGGTGAACAAGATCGATCTCGACCGCGACCTGACTCTGTTGCGCGACTACGAAGACCTCGGCATTCCGGTGATTCCGTGCTCGACGAAGAGCGGCGAAGGCCTCGACGAGCTGCGTGCGGCGCTCGCCGGGAAGACGTCGGCGCTCGTCGGCCACAGCGGCGTCGGCAAATCGTCGATCCTGAATGCGCTCGACGAGCGCCTGCAGATCGCCACGGGCGATCTCCACCGCCGCGGCACCGGCCGCCACACCACGACCTCCTCCACGCTTCACGACCTCGGCGGCGGCACGTTCCTCATCGACACCCCCGGCATCCGCGAGCTCGGCCTCTGGGAGCTGACGCCGCGTGCGCTGCGGGAGTCGTTCCCCGAGTTCGACGAGGCGGCGGAGCTCTGCCGCTTCAACGACTGCACGCATCTGCACGAGCCGGCCTGCGAGGTGAAGGAGCGCGTGGAGCGCGGAGAGCTCAGCCGGGCACGGTACGAGACGTACGTGCGGTTGGCGGAGGAGGTGACGGGGCGGGTGACGGGTGACAGGTAACAGGTGACAGGTGATTACCCGTGACCTGTGACCCGTCACCTGTGACCCGTCACCTCACGGAAGCAGCCGCGTCGCGCTCGTGCTCTCCACGTAAATCAACGCATCCCATCCCGCGACGAGATCGCCGTTGATCGTGAACGTCGGCCGCGCGGCGAAGTTCGCGTTCGTCGCGGCGATCCGCCACTGCTGTTTGCCGTTGAGCCAGCGCGGGGCGTTGCGAAGCGGAACGATCATCAGCGGCATCGCGCCGCGGGCGAGCGTTTGCGTGACGTCGGTGGCGGGCGGCGGGACGATGTCGACGGCGGCGACGCCGGTGGGGAGGAGGATGCTGACGCGGCCGCTGTAGGTCGCGGAGGCGAACGCGACGTAGCCGGCGCCGAGCTCCTTGGCGAGAAGCTCGCCGGCGGAGACGATCACGGGGCCGTTGAAGTCGTAGTCGATGCGGCCGAAGTGGACCATGTGGCCGATGACGACCGTCTTCGCCCGCGCGGCGTTCCAGAGGATGTTCTCCGCGAGGTGAGCGTCGCGGCTCAGGCGCGCCGTCTCGAAATCTTCTTCCGCCTGCTCGGCGCGGCGCACGGCGTGCAGCGCGTGTTCGTCAGGGTGGGCTTCGACGTCCGCGCGCACAGCGAGCACATTCTCGCGGCACTGCGCGTGGTACTCGGGGGGATAGGCGTAATACGAGTTGTTCGTCCAGTAGCTGTCGAGGCAGTCGTAGCGCGCGGCGGCGCGGTCGGCGGCGGCGGGATCGACGCCGCGGAGGTAGTCGACGACGGCGGCGGTTGCGCCGTTCGGGACGGTCGAGTCGATGGAGGCGATGCTCACGGCCGGATTGCCGGCGGCGTTCCAGGCCCGGATCCACTGCACGAGCTCGAGCGCTTCCTCGACGTGCCAGAAGAAGTACGCCTCGACCTGCAGCGCGGCGGCGGGATCGCCTTCGCCGGTCTTCACGTATTTGTCGAGCGCTTCGAGGTCGTACGGACCTTCGAGCGCGACCGTGCGGAAGCCGGCGTGCTCGATGAGGTACTTGGCCAGGCGGTTGTGCAGCGTGAAGAACTCGTGCGTGCCGTGCGTGGCGTCGCCGAGCGCGACGACGCGAGCGTCGGCGACGAGAGGGAGGACAGGCGCGAGATCGCTGTCGTCCGGCGTCGGCTCGGTCGTGCGCAGGGCGATGGCGTGCTGCGGCAGCCACGTCTGCGGCGGCGGGTCGCCCGGCGGCACCATGGCGCGGTGCCGGATGGCGGCGGCGAGGAGGATTCCGAGGAGCATGTGGAGTGCGCCGGCCATGCCGGCGCTGTGAGAGCGGCGGCATGGCCGCCGCACTCCAGATCACCAACGATGGTACGCGGGATGTCCTTCCTTCACGGCCACGAACGTGCCGCGGCACGTGGCCGTCACCTTCTCGTTCGCCGTCATCGTCGCTTCGACGACGGCGCGGTCTTCGCCGGACTCGACGATGCGCGCGCGGAGGTGCACTGGCACGTTCATCGGCGTCGGGCGTTTGAGAAAGACGTGGAAGTCCGCCGTCACCGTGCAGGGCGGCGTGGCGCTGCCGCTCTTGCGCATCAGGTGCACCGTCGCGGCCCAATTGCTGTGGCAGTCGAGCAGTGCGCCGATGATGCCGCCGTTGAGCACATCGTCGAACGCGGCGTGGTGCGGCTCGGGCGACCACGTGCAGACGAGGTCGTCGCCCTCCTCGAAGCTCTGGATGCGCAGCCCTTTGTCGTTGGCCGGGCCGCAGCCGAAGCAGCGGTTCTGCGGCGCGTAGGTTTCCTGGACGCTTTTCATGCGCCCAAGCCTATCGCGAGGCGCGCCTCCGCGTCGGCGCGACCGTGATCGCTCCGGGGTAGGTGACGGTGCCGAGGACCGGATCGCTATTGTCGATGACGCCGTTGCGGTTGCGGTCGCGCCAGACCGTGGCGGTGAGGTCGTACGTGCCGGCGGCGAGGTTCGCCGGCACCGCGAACGAGCGCACCGCGGCGTTCGATCCGCTCTTGAGGGCCACGCGCCGGTCGTCGGGCATGAGACCGAGGTTCTCGAGCGCGGCGCCGACGATGACGTCATCGTCGAGCGTGGCGTCGATGGTGAAGGCGACGGTCAGCGTCGACGGCGCCGTGACCGTTGCGGACGACGCCGACGCGGAGCGCAGCGTCGTCGCCGACTGCGCGCGTCCCGGCCCGCCGAAGAAGAACCTGCCGCCGATCCACGCCGTCTGGTATTGGCCGGGCGTCGTGGTCGTGAGCGACGTCGCGTCGTGGTACGCGCCGCCCATGTCGGCGTATTGAATCGCGCGGACGTACGCGGCGTGGCCGTAGCCGTCGCACGGCGCGCCGCCGCTGCCCATGCTCGTCGTCGTGTGGAGGCCGGCGGCGGATTGGTTGACGATCTCGCCGCCCGCTTCGACCGTTACGGCATTGCGGCCTAGGCCTGCGGGATCGAAGCGCGCCGCGGGGTAGTAGCCGACCCAGATGCCGTCGACCTCGAGCCACCAGTCGCCCGTGTCGGCGCGCGCGAACTCGAGGGCGATCTCGCACTGCGGGCCGCCGTCGACGCTCGTGCAGTTCAAGGAGCCGCCGAGAACGACGTCGAAGTTCGTCTGCACGAAGTGGCCGCACTGGAGGTTGTAGCACTCGCCGTCGTAGATGAAGAGATGCGTCTTGGTGTCGCCGTAGAGATTCGGGAAGACGTGCCATCCGACCTCGAGCGACTGCTGCCCCTTCGCCGTGCCGGCGATGAGCCAGAGCTGGGCGAGCGAGAATTCGCCCGGCTGCTCGACGTAGGGGTTCCAGACGTTGAAGATCGCGCGGGCGCCGCGGGCCTCGACGTTCTGGTAGGCGACGGCCCACTCGTGCGGCGCCGCGGCGGCCGCGGGGAGAGCGATGAAGATGGTGAGAAGGAGACGTCGGCGCATGACGGCGACTGGTGGTGTCCAATCGCCGGACCACTGCTAACTGTTTGAATATGCTAGTGTGACGTTCTTGGCCGTGTTCAGAAATCAGACGGTCGTCGAGAATTCGATCACGTCGGGGAAGAAGTCGTGGAACCGCCGCTCCAGCTCCCGCCGCGAGTCCGCGAGGTGGTGCGTCGCCGTCTCGAGATGCGGTTGACGCGAGAGGCGCCGAGAGAGATTCGTCAGCGCGAGGTGGATGCCGGCGACGTCGCGGTACGACAGGAGCCACTGCTGGTCGCGCATGTACGGATAGACGAGGCGCAGCCGTCCCGGCAGCTCGTGCGCGTACGGGTCGAGCGCCGCGTGCACGCGCGCGACGAACGCTTCCAGCGTCTCATCGCTGTAGCGCCCGAAGTCGTTGGCGAGGAAGTGATCGAAGAAGACGTCGGCGATGACGCGCGCGTAGTGGCCGTGGTCGGGGATGAGCACGCGGCGGAAGGCGGCCACGCTCGGATGCGCATCGGTAAAGGCGTCGATCTTTCGATGCTTGCGAATGCCGGCCGAAATCGCATCGTCGCCGTGGATCGGCCCTTTGACGAAGTCGCCCGCGAGGTTGCCGATCATCGACTCCGCGCCCTCGCCGGCGAGAAAGAGGTGCGCGAGATAGTTCATTGCTTGGCGATCGCCGGCGCGTACTCGCCGAGGAACTTGCGGTTCCACCAGGCGCCGGTGCGCGCGCGCTCGGCGGGGGTGGTGAACCAGTATTGCCACTTCACCGCGCGCACCATCGCCGGCGGGCGCGCCGCGAAAGGATTGCCGGCGAAGAGGCGCAGCACCTGCGGCGAGCTCTCCAGCAGTTGCGCTTCGCAGTTGAGGACGAACGGGTTCTCGTAATAGTCGCCGAGAGAGGCGAACCAGAGGTTCCAGTCGAAGCGCGGCTGGTACGGCGCGTAGATGCCCGGCGCCTTCATCGGGTCCTGCGGCTTGAAGCGGAACGGATAGGCGATCCAATGCTCGCCGTCGTAGGAGCCCTGGAGCTCGATCTCGTAGCGGGCGCGGGTCATGACGGCGAAGAGGCCGAAGCGGTTTGTGATGCGGAAGGGCTCGAGGAGCGGGACGAGCGGGAAGGAGGGGACGAGGAAGCCGGCGATGGTGGTGACGAAGAGGATGGCGAAGAAGACTTTTTGAATGACGAAGGGCGCACGCCGTGCGCCCCTACCGGTGGGAGCGTCGTCGGTAGGGGCGCACGGCGTGCGCCCCCCGTCCAACAAGAGCACGCCGAGGAACAACACGAGATAGTTCAGAAACGCATAGTTCGCCGTGAGAATGATGGCGATCTGCAGCGGCGTCGTCAGAACGAACGCGATGAGCCGCGACTGCTTCGGCAAAAACACCAGCCACGCGATCAAGAGCTCGGCGACGAGCGTGTACGCCACGGTGGCGGCGTGGAAGCCATGCGGCAGACGCTGCTGCGTGTACCAGCCGATCCACGTCGGCAGCGGGCCGTTCTCGTAGTACTTGTCCATGGCCGTGAAGTCGCGCCACTGCGTCTCGCCGCTCAGGATCTTCACCACGCCCGACTCGAAGTAGATGCGGAACCACAGCCAGCGGAGCATGAAGAGCGCGCCGGCGTTGACCGGCTGCGCGCCGGCGAGTCCCGGCCGCAGGCCGCGCGGCGCGAGGAAGATCGACAAGAGGGCCGCCTCGAGGAGCATGCCGTCGGACTGGTAGCCGCTGAAGTCCTGCGCCGCGGCGACGAAGGAGAGGAACGCCACTGCCGCGACGGCGATCGACACGCGC
The DNA here is from genome assembly GCA_036522835.1 of Thermoanaerobaculia bacterium. GTDB lineage: Bacteria > Acidobacteriota > Thermoanaerobaculia > Gp7-AA8 > Gp7-AA8 > DATDFB01. Next base: position 54,785 of record DATDFB010000034.1, read on the forward strand.
GGCCAGAGGTTGGCGATGATCGCAACGGAGGCCAGAAGTCCGATCCAGACGATGGCCATGAGCATCGCGTCGTCGGTGTTGATCCACAGCAGCGTCGGCACGAACCAGAAGCGCTTCAGACCGAGCACGCGCAGTTGTTGCAGGTACGTCTGCGCCGGCAGCAGGCCGCGCGAGCCGATCAATCCTTCGATCTGGAAGTGGAGCGAGACGAACGCGGAAAGGAAAATCGCGCCGAGCGCGCGGAGCCAGATCCAACGCGCGCGGGCGCCGGTCATCGCCGCTCCACGATGATGATGCCGCGATGCGCGTAGATGCGGCGGAAGAGGCGCAGCGGCGCGCCGTCATACGCGCGTTTCCACACGGTCGAGCGCGGCACCAGCTCCGGATCGAGGCCGAGGATCGTCGCGGCGGAGAGCATGCCGCGCGGCCCCTCGTAGATGACGAAGCGGACGCCTTGCTCGTCGCAATAGCGCGCCAGCGACTCCTCGTGCGTGGTGAGGAAGGCGTCGTGCGCACGCTCGAAGGCGATGCGGTCGGGCATGGTGCCGAAGTTGTCGATGACGACGGGGCGCCCCGCCACGACGTCGAGCAGATGCCCGACCGACCACGGCGCGAGTACGCGTCCCGGCGGCTGCGTCTGCAGAAATCGTGCGGCCTCGAACCACGGCCGGAATGCCAGCGACGGCGGCCGCACGGGGTGCAGCATCCAGAGGGCGAATTGCACGGGCGGGGCGATGGCCACGGCGGCCAGCGCGAGCTGCCGCAGCCAGCGGCGCTCGAACGATACGGCGGCGATCGCGCCGGCGATGGCCAGAAGCGGCACGCCGACGCTCCAGAATCGCCGCGAAGTGATGGCGAGCAATAGATAGAGGATGGCGAACGGCGCGACGACGCGGTCCCGCCGCACGAGCGACCAGACGAGCACGGCGCCGATGCCGAGCCCCACCACGATCGAGAGGATGTCCTCGGTCGACCCGCGCCAGAGCGGCTGAAATTCCTGGATCGTACGCAGCCACGGCTCGCCGCCGAAGAAGGTCGAGCCTTCGAGGAGAGCTCCCGGCGCGGAGGGCGTGGCGAGGACGACACACGCGCCGGCGAGGAGGGCGAAAAAAGATCCCTCGCCCCGCTTGCGGGGAGAGGGTGGCGCCGAAGGCGCCGGGTGAGGGGCGATGCCTGCAGGATGGCGCCCCTCATCCGGCGCTGCGCGCCACCTGTACGCGCACGCCACCGCCGCCGCCCCGAAGAGCGCGGCGTGCGTCCAGCCGAGGAACCAGGCGTTGTCGGGGTAGCCGGGCGGGCGGGTGACGCGGTAGAGCGCGATGGCAACGGCGCCGATGCCGAAGGCGATCGCGCCGGCCCGGCCGTCGGTGCTGAAGAAGAGGATGACGAACACGAGTGCGGCGGCGACGAGGAGGGCGGTCTGCACGAACATGGCGGCGGTCAATGCCAGCGCGATCTGGAGTGCGGCGGCCATGCCGCCGCTGTCAGAGCCGCGGCATGCCCGCCGCACTCCACAAATCATCCCCACCACGAAAATCGGCTCCGTCCAATGGTGGTCGATGCTGCCGATCCACGACTGCGTCACCACGAACGGCGACGCCGCCAGCGCCGCGCCCGCCGCGATCGCCACCGCGCGTCCGAAGCGCCGGTCCATCCACAGCACGACCGCCGCGACGAAGAGCGCCGAGCCGATCGGCGGGATCCACTTCACGCGCGCCAGCACCTCGGCCTGCGTCGTCGCGCCGGTCAGATGGGCGATGCCGCCAAGGAGGCGGTCGTAGAGCGGAGGCCAGGGGCAGAAGGCGTTGCGGTCGGCGTCGAAGTCGACGAAGTGCGTCATCCGCTTGAGGTGATACAGCTCGTCGACCGGCGAGAGCTCCCACCACGCGGCGTTGCTCACCCGGAAAGCCAGCGCGGTGGCGAACGCGACGATGACCAGAAACATCCTCACGCGCACAGAATAAATTCACTTGCCATTTTGTCCCGCTTGCCGCACGCTGTTGCAGTCGTCCAAGACGTTCCGACAATCGAGGAATCAAAGTGCGAAAGACGTTGGCCGCGTCTGCGGCCTGTTTCTTATTCGCTGTTTCTCTGCTCGCGGCCACGCCGGAGTCGATCTCCACGCACTGCCGCGAGACGGAAGTCCCCCTCGATGAAACGCACAGCGTCTCCCGCCTCGGCGACTGCGGCGATCCGGCCGCGCCCGACCTCCTCTGGCACCTCGACCGGATCGACCAGACCAACGCCGACCTCGACGGCATCTACCATCATCGTTTAGGCGGTGCCGGCAGCGTCGTCTACGTCATGGACACCGGCGTCATGGCCGGGCACGACGAGTTCGCCACGCCGTCCGGTCCGCGCGTCATCGCCGGCATCGACGCGGCGTCGGTAGCGATCGGCGCGTCGCACTGCACGAGCGCGAACAAGGCCATGATGCCGTGCTACGAGAACCTGACTGAGCTCATCGGCGCCTCGCACGGCACGAGCGTGGCGTCGCTCATCGCCGGCGCGCGCGTCGGCGTGGCGCCCGAGGCGAAGATCGTGTCCGTGCGGGTGATGAATGAGTCGGCCCTGGCGACGACGCGCACGTACCTCGACGGCCTCAACGCCATCGTCAAGCACGCCTTCGATCCGGCCACGCCGCAGTTCCGGACCGCCATCGTCAACATCAGCGGCTGGGTGCTGGAGCGGCTGCAGGGCGAAACGGAGAAGTCGGTCGTGCCGTTCGCCGCGGTGGAGAAGAAGATCCGCGAGATGGTGGCCGGCGTCGACGCCGACGGCAAGCCCGACCCGAACGGCAAGAAGTTTCTCTTCGTCGTGGCCGGCAACAACATCGACAACGGCTGCGGCCGCGCCGGCATGGTCGACCGTTTCCCGGCCACGCTCGGACGCTCCATCGACGGCGTCATCACCGTCGGCGGGATGACGGCGGACAACAGCTGGTGGCCGGGCGCCTGCCGCGGCGGGCTGGAGATCCTCGCGCCGAGCGAAGGGGTGTTCAGCGCCACGATCACGGCGAAGGACGAGTACCGCGGGACGAAGCCGAACCTCCGCTCCGGCACGTCGTTCGCCGCGCCGATCATCGCCGGCATCGCGGCGCGGCTTTTGTCGCAGAAGCCGGCGCTGACGCCGGCGGAGCTCGAGTCGGCGATCGTGGCCACGCCGTCGCGCATCGTCAATCCCGACGCCCAGCACGCCGACGGCAAGGTCGCCTTCCTCAACGACGTGCCGGTCGTGCAGAGCGCGGGGGGGACGGAGAAGGTTGCGCCGAGCGTGACTCCGGCGGCGGTCACGGCCGTGGCGCCGATGACGTCGGCGGGCAATCGGCCGTGAGAGGTTCTTAGGTTCTTGAGTTGTTAGGTTCTTACGTTTCGCGAAACTCAAGAACTAAGAACCTAAGAACCTAACAACCCCTTATCATCCCGCCCGCACGATGACCGCCTCCTACGACTCCTCTTCCATCGAAGTCCTCACCGGCCTGGAGCCCGTCCGCAAGCGCCCCGGCATGTACACGACCACGGAGCGGCCGAACCATCTCGCGCAGGAGGTGATCGACAACTCCGCCGACGAAGCCATTGCCGGCTTCGCCAAGGAGATCGTCGTCACGCTGCACGACGACGGCTCCGTCACCGTCGCCGACGACGGCCGCGGCATGCCGGTCGACCGCCACGCCAAGGAAGGCGTCAGCGGCGTCGAGGTCATCCTCACGCGTCTGCACGCCGGCGCGAAGTTCACCGACAAGAACTACCGCTTCTCCGGCGGCCTGCACGGCGTCGGCGTCTCCGTCGTCAACGCGCTGTCGAAGAAGCTGCAGGTGTGGGTGCGCCGCGACGGCAACGAGTACTTCATGTGGTTCGCCGACGGGAAGAAGAAACAGGAGCTCAAGCCCGTCGGCACCGTCGGCCGGCGCAACACCGGCACGACCATCCGCTTCTGGCCCGACGAGAAGTTCTTCGACTCCGCGAAGTTCAACATCCCGCGCCTCAAGCACGTCATGCGCGCCAAGGCCGTGCTCGCGCCGGGGCTGCGCATGCGCTTCGTGAGCGAAGTCGACCCGGCCGAGAGCGAGGAGTGGTACTACGAGAACGGTCTCCCGGCGTACCTCATGTCGGAGCTCGCCGGCGCCGAGACGATTCCGGTCGAGCCGTACGTCGGGCACTTCAAAGGAACGAACGAAGAGGTCGACTGGGCGGTCGTCTGGGTGCCGGACGAGGGCGATCTCGTCACCGAGTCGTACGTGAACCTCATTCCGACGGCGCAGGGCGGCACGCACGTCAACGGCTTCCGCACGGGCTTGACCGAGGCCATCCGCGAGTTCTGCGAGCTGCGCAATCTGTTGCCGCGCGGCGTGAAGCTGACGCCCGACGACGTCTGGTCGCGCTGCAGCTACATCCTCTCGCTGCGCATGACCGAGCCGCAGTTCACGGGACAGACGAAGGACCGCCTCTCGTCGCGCGAAGCGTCGGCGTTCGTGCATGGCGTGACGCAGGACGCGTTCTCGATCTGGCTCAACAACAACGTCGCCGACGCGGAGCGCATCGCCCAGGTGGCGATCGCCGCGGCGATGACGCGGCTGCGGCAGGGGAAGAAGGTCGAGCGGAAGAAGATCGGCGCCGGCCCGGCACTCCCCGGCAAGCTCGCCGACTGCACGGCGAGCGATCTCGGGCAGACGGAGCTGTTTCTCGTCGAAGGCGACTCCGCCGGCGGCTCGGCCAAGCAGGCCCGCGACCGCGAGTTCCAGGCCATCATGCCGCTGCGCGGCAAGATCCTGAACACGTGGGAAGTCGACCCGAACGAAGTGCTCTCCTCGCAGGAGGTGCACGACATCGCGGTGGCCCTCGGCGTCGATCCCGGCTCGAACGATCTGAAAGGGCTGCGCTACGGCAAGGTCTGCATCCTGGCCGACGCCGACTCCGACGGCGCGCACATCGCCACGCTCCTGACCGCGCTCTTCGTCCGCCACTTCCGCAAGCTGGTGGAGGAGGGGCACGTCTACGTGGCCATGCCGCCGCTGTACCGCATCGACGTCGGCAAGAATGTCTACTACGCGCTCGACGACCACGAGCGCGACGGCATTCTCGAGCGCATCGCCGCCGAGGGGATCAAAGCGAAGCCGAACATCCAGCGCTTCAAAGGCCTCGGCGAGATGAACGCCACGCAACTGCGCGAGACGACGATGTCGCCCGACACGCGCCGCCTCGTGCGCCTGACTCTCGACGCCGGCGACGGCGCGGAGTCGGTGATCGATATGTTGCTCGCGAAAAAGCGAGCAGATGACCGCAAGCAGTGGCTGACCGAGGAAGGGAACAAGGCGGAGATCCTGGAGTAATCTGGAGTGCGGCGGCCATGCCGCCGCTCTATGCTCCTCGCAATCGTCGCCGCGCTTTATATCAACGACGCCTCCTGCACTTCCTGCCACGCGAACATCGTCCACACCTACCACGCGGTGGGGATGTCGAAGTCGTTCTACCGCCCGCGGCAGGACGACGCCATCGAGGACTTCTCGAAGCTGCCCTTCAAGCACGCGAAGTCGGGCGACGTGATGGAGCTGCGCTGGCGCAACGGGCGGCTGATCTTCCGCCGCGTGAACGGCCGGAGCGTGTTCGAGCAGCCGGTCGACTGGATTCTCGGCTCGGGCCACCACGCGCGCACATACCTCTACCAGACGCCGAACGGCGAGCTCTATCAGCTCCCGCTCGCGTGGTACACGCAGACAAAGGAATGGGGGATGGCCCCCGGCTACGACCGGCGCGACCACGACGGCGTGCTGCGCCGCGCGCGGCACGAGTGCCTCTTTTGCCACAACGCGTATCCGGGTGACGGGTTTCAGGTGACGGGTGACAAGGTTTCTCACCCGTCACCTGTCACCCGTGACCTGTCACCTGGGAACGCGTATCCGGACGGGTCCCAGGCCACGGGTGACAAGGCTTCTCACCCGTCACCTGTCACCCGTTCCCTGTCACCCGGCTACTGGAGCAATCAAGGCCTGCCGGCGCAGCTCCCCGAGGGGATCGGCTGCCAGCGCTGCCACGGGCCGGGATCAGAACACGTGGCGCTCGCCTCGGCCGGCGCCGGCAACGCGCAACTGCGCGCGGCAATCGTGAATCCGGCGCACCTCGACGCGCAGCGCCGCAACGACGTCTGCTACGAGTGCCACATGCAGCCGTCCGTGGCCATCCCCGGCCTGCGCCGCTTCGGGCGCGACATTTACTCGTATCGGCCAGGGCAGCCGCTGCACGACTACCTCGCGCGCGTCGACATCGTCGACGGCGAGATCCCGCGGCCGGAGCGCTTCGAGATCAACCATCATCCGTATCGGCTCGAGCAGAGCCGCTGCTTCCGCGAGAGCGGAACGCTGTCGTGTCTCACGTGCCACGACCCGCATCGCAAGACGTCGAATGTCTCGCCGGTCTGCCTGCAGTGCCACGCCGAGGCGCATCGCGCGAGCGAGAACTGTGCAACCTGTCACATGCCGAAACGCCGCACGCAGGACGTCGTTCACGTCGTGATGACGGACCATCGCATCGGCGTCTATCGCGACCTTCCGAAGCTCCTCTCGCCGCGCGAAGAGCGAGACCCGGTCATCGACGACATCGAGGTCGACGATCCGCTCTACCGCGCCGTCGCCGGCGTGCGCGCCGGCTCGACGTCTGCTGCGCGGCAGCTCGAGACGTTGCTGGCGGACACGCCGTCAAAGGAGGTCGAGCCGTATCTCGATCTCGCCGCCGCGCAGTTGCGGCAGAAACGCTACGACGCCGTCGAGGCGACGGCGCGCCTCATTCTCGCCCGGGCGCCCGACCACCCGCTGGCGCTAGAGTGGCTCGGCCTCGCGCGCGCGAACCTCGGCGCGCGCGACGAAGGGATCGAGCTGCTGCGCAAGGCCGCGGCGCTCGATCCGCAGCGCGTCGAGACGCTCTACAACCTCGGACTGCAGCTCGCCGCGCGCGGCAGCCGCGACGAGGCCATCGCAGTGTTCGCGCGTGCCGTGGCCGGCCGTCCGAACTTCGTCCTGGCCTGGTTCCACCTCGGCAATGCCCGCGCCGCCAAGGGCGATCGCGACGGCGCCGTCGCCGCCTGGCGGCGCGCGCTCGACATCGATCCGCGTTTCGCCCGCGCCGCCGCCGCTCTCAGTAATCCGCCACCGTGAGCGGCCCGCCCTTCCACGCCGCACGGAACGCCGCCGCCGTCTTCGTCGCGTCCTTCTTCTGCGCTTTCAGCGCCTGCGCCAGCCCGTAGAGCGAGCGCGGGTTGTTGCGGTTGCGGGCGAGGTCGTCGCGGAAGACGCGCTCGGCGTCTGCGGGCCGGCCGGCGCGCAAGAGCGCGGCGCCGAGCGTCTCGCGCACCGGGTTCCACCAGTCCTGCGGCTCGTTGTAGTCGAGCGCGTCCTCCATAGCCACGGCTTTTTCCAGCGCGGCGATGCCGTCGTTGGTACGGCCCGAAGCGATGGCGATGCGCGCGTCGAGCACCTGCGCGGCGAGCGCGCCGAGAGCTTTGTACGAGTTCTGCAGCATGCCCACGTCGTCCGGCAGCTTCACGAGCCACGGCTCCATCGCCTTGCGGTCCGACGTCGCGCCGCTGGCGTCGCCGAGCTGCGCGAGCGCGCTGCCGTGCGCGTAGAGCCAGAGCGCCGCCGAGAGCGGCCCGGCGTCGACCGGCTTGGTCTTCAGCACATCGCGCCAGCGGCCGAAGCGCGTCAGCACCTGCGCCGGATAGGCCTCGGCGATCTCCAGCGGCGGCATGTCCTTCAACATCGGCGCCGCGTTGTGCGCGGTCTCGTTCGCCAGCTTCATGGCCGCGCCGAAGTTCCCGGTCATGGCGTGCGAGGCCGCGCCGAACTGCAGGTTGTGGTTGTAGTACATCATCGCGTAGACGTTCTCGCCGCCGTTCTTCTTGATGAACTCGCGGTCGGCCGCGGCCGCGCGCTCGTTCGCCGTCGCGGCGGCGGCGTAGTCGCCGGTGCGCTCGTAGACGTGCGCCGGCATGTGCACGAGGTGGCCGGCCGACGGCGCGAGCTTCGGCAACCGCTCCGCCGCCGCGACGGCGCGCTCCGGATGCGGCGAGGCCTCGAGCATGTGGATGAGATAGTGGTTCGCGCCGAGGTGGTTCGGGTTGCGCTTCAGAACTCTCTGCAGCACGGCCACGCCTTCCTCCGTGCCGGGCGCCGGCTTGCCGTCGTGCGACCAGAACTTCCACGGGCGAAGGTCCATGACGCTCTCGGCGTAGAGCACGGCGACGTCGTCGTCGTTCGGATACTTTTTCGCTAGCTCGCCCATGGCCTGGCTGTAGTCGGCAGCGAGCTTCTTCAAGTCGCCCTGCGGATCGTTCGTGTAGCGCTTCGTCAGCGCGGCGACGAGGTCGCGCTCTTTCGCTGAGGCGTGCCCGAGGTGCTGCGCGGCGGCGTGGATGGCGTCGTAGGCCTTCTTCTCGCGCTCGGGATCGACGTCGAGGTTGATGTTCGGCCCGAGCGCGAGCGCGGCGCCCCAGTAGCCCATGGCCAGCTCCGGATCGCGGCGCGTGGCCTCTTCGAACGAGCGGACGGCCTGCTCGTGGTTGAACGCGTAGACGTACTTCATCCCCTGATCGAAGTACTTCTGGGCCATGGCGTTTTTCGTCGAGACGGTCCAGTGCAGCGTGCCGAGTCCCGGGTCGAGCTCGGGCGCGGCGGTGGCGGCAGCGAGAAGGACGGCTAAGATGAAGTGCATGGTGCGAATGCTACGCTCGATCCCCATCGTCCGGATTTTCGACGAGGCCAAGGCGCGCGAGTTCTACGTCGGCTTCCTCGGCTTCTCCGTCGACTGGGAGCACCGCTTCGCCGCCGACGCGCCGCTCTACATGCAGGTCTCGCGCGGCGATTGCGTCCTGCACCTGTCGGAGCACTACGGCGACGCCTCGCCCGGCGCCGGCATCCGCATCGACACGACCGAGCTCGACGCCTTCCACGCCGAGCTGACGGCGAAGCGGTACAAGTACGCGCGGCCGGGGATCAACGAGCAGCCGTGGGGGAGGGAGGTGGCGGTGAAGGACCCGTTCGGGAATCGGCTGATCTTCGGGGAGGCTAAAATGGATGCGAATCCATGAGCGAGCCGCACAGCAGCATCGACGACATCATCGAGCTCTACAAAAAAGACGTAGACCGCTCGCTGATCCGCGAAAATCTCGAGCTGACGCCAACGCAGCGGCTGGAGCGGATCGAGGAGGCGCAGCGGTTGGTCGATGAGCTGCGGAAGAACCGTCGCGACAAGCAATGACCATTGATTTCAGCCGGCTCCTGCGCGCTCTGAAATCTGTTGACGCCGAATTTCTCATCGTTGGCGGTGTGGCGGCTGCGGTTCACGGTTCGGCGCGAACGACGTTGGATCTCGACATTCTCTACCGCCGGACACGGGAGAACATCGAGCGGCTCGTCGCGGCGCTGACGCCGTTGCATCCATATCTTCGCGGCGCGCCTCCAGGGCTGCCGTTCCGTTTCGACACCGAGACGATCCGGCGTGGCTGCAACTTCACCTTCACCACGGACGCCGGTCCGCTCGATTGTCTCGGCGAGCTCACGGCGGTCGGCGGCTACGAAGACGTTGCGCCGAATGCCATGACTTCGGAAGCGCACGGCGTCGAGTGTCGCATTCTCAGTCTCGACGACTTGATCGCGGCCAAACGCGCGGCTGGCCGTCCCAAAGACTTCGAAGCCCTTGCGGAGCTCGAAGTCATCCGCGAAGAGCTCCGCCGCCTCGGCTAAACTGCGCCCCGCAACCGATGCCCACCCGCAAATCGAAAGACCAGCTCCCCCTCGCTCCGCCGCCGCCCACCCTCGCTGACATCGAAGCGCAGCCGGTGGCGACGTTCGCCCGGAAGGCCTACCTCGACTACTCGATGTACGTCATCCTCGACCGGGCCCTCCCGCACATCGCCGACGGGCTCAAGCCGGTGCAGCGGCGCATCATCTACTCCATGTCGGAGCTCGGCCTGGGGCCGAGCTCGAAGCCGAAAAAGTCGGCGCGCACCGTCGGCGATGTCATCGGCAAATACCACCCCCACGGCGACAGCGCCTGCTACGAGGCCATGGTCCTCTTGGCACAGCCGTTCTCGATGCGCTATCCGCTCATCGAAGGGCAGGGAAACTTCGGCTCGATGGACCGGCCCAAAGAGTTTGCGGCGATGCGCTACACCGAGTCGAAGCTCGCCCGCTTCTCGCAGACGCTGCTCTCCGAGCTCGACCAGGGCACCGTCGCGTGGGGCCAGAACTTCGACGGCACGCTGCGCGAGCCGAAGCTTCTGCCGTCGCGCCTCCCGCACGTGCTGCTCAACGGCGCGTCGGGCATCGCCGTCGGCATGGCCACCGACATCCCCTCGCACAACCTGCGCGAGGTCGTGAACGCCTGCATCGAGCTCCTCGACAACCCCGAGGCGAACATCGCGCAGATCACCAAACACGTCAAAGGTCCCGATTATCCGACTGAGGCGGAGATCATCACGCCGCTCGCGGAGATCCGGGAGATGTACAAGACCGGTTACGGAAGCGTGCGCCAGCGCGCGAAGTGGGAAGTCGAGGACGGCGACATCGTCATCACCGCGCTGCCGTATCAGGTCTCGGGCGAGCGGGTGCTGGAACAGATCGCCCAGCAGCATCAGGCCAAGAAGCTGCCCATGGTCGACGACTACCGCGACGAGTCCGACCACCAGAACCCCACGCGCCTGGTCATCATCCCGCGCTCGCGCAACGTCGATCTCGACGAGCTCATGACCCACCTCTTCGCCACGACCGACCTCGAGCGCACCTACCGCGTCAACATGAACATGATCGGTCTCGACGGCCGGCCGCGCCTGTTCGCGCTCAAGGACCTCCTCCTGGAGTGGCTCGACTTCCGGATCGAGACTGTGCGCCGCCGCCTGCAGCACCGCTACGACCACGTCAACGCGCGGCTGCACATCCTCGACGGCTACCTCGTCGCCTATCTCAACGTCGACGAGGTGATCAAGATCATCCGCCGCGAGGACGAGCCCAAACCGGTCTTGATGAAGCGCTTCAACCTGTCGGAGCTGCAGGCCGAGGCCATCCTCGAGCTGAAGCTGCGGTTCCTGAACAAGCTCGAGGAGATGCAGATCAAAGGCGAGCAGGCCAAGCTGCAGACCGAGCGCGCGGAGCTCGAGAAAATCCTCGGGTCGAAGGCCCGGCTGCGCAAGCAGGTGCGCGAGGAGCTGCTGAAGGACGCCGACGAATTCGGCGACAAACGCCGCTCGCCCATCGTCGAGCGCGAGGCGGCCAAAGCCCTCGACGCCACGGCCCTGATCCCGAGCGAGCCGGTCACGGTCGTGCTGTCGGAGAAGGGATGGATCCGCGCCGGAAAGGGCCACGACCTCGACCCGAGCGCGCTGCAGTACAAGTCGGGCGACGCGTACCTCCACTCGGCGCGCGGCCGCAGCAACCAGCTCGCCGTCGTGATCGACTCCACCGGCCGCGCGTACTCGCTGCCGGCGCACGAGCTGCCGTCGGCGAAGAGCCACGGCGAGCCGCTGACGGCATTCCTGGCACCGCCCGCCGGCGCCAGCTTCATCGGCGTGATGATGGGGGAGGCCGACGATCTTTGGCTCCTCTCGACGGACGACGGCTACGGCTTCGTCATCCGCCTCGAGGAGATGATGACGCGGCTCAAAGCCGGGAAGTCGATCGTGAACGTCGGCAAAGGCGCGGCCGTGCTGCGCCCGCAGCGCGTGCACGACATGAGCACCGACTGGATCGCCGCCGCGACGACGACCGGCAAGCTGCTGCTCTTCGGCGCCGACGAGCTGCCGCAGCTCGCCCGCGGCAAAGGCGTGCAGACGATCAAGCTGCACAAGACCGAGCTCTTCCCGGAGAAGGTGATTGCGACGGCGGTCGTGCCGCAGGACGGGACGCTCGTCGTGCACGCCGGGAAGCGCTACACGAACCTGAAAGGCGACGACCTGGCCACGTACGCGGGCAAGCGCGCGCAGCGCGGCCTCAAGCTGCCGCGCGGCTTCCAGAGCGTTTCGACGATCCGCTCCTGGAGCGAGCGCGAAGGGCGCGTGCCGGAGACGGTGATGTGATATGGAGTGCGGCGGCCATGCCGCCGCTGTGAGAGCGGCGGCATGGCCGCCGCACTCCACATGATGAGACGCATTAGCTACGCAACGATCATCGCGGCGGTCTTGCTCGTCGATCAGGCGACGAAGGCGCTCGTCCGCGCCACGCTGACCGACTTCATGCCGCGCCACGTCCTCGGACGCCTGATCACGCTCGTCTACACCGAGAACGCCGGCGCGTTTCTGTCGCTCGGCGACAACCTGCCGGCGCACGTCCGCACGATCATCTTCGACGTCGTCGTGGCCATCGGCCTCGTCGCCGCGATCGTCGTGTTGTTCCGCGGGAAAGTGACGGCGCACGGCGACGACATCGCCCTCGCTTTCATCGTCGGCGGCGGCATCGGGAACCTCATCGACCGCATCCGCTTCGGCGGTAAGGTCACGGACTTCATCTACATGCAGGCCGGCCCGCTGCACACGGGTGTCTTCAACGTGGCCGACATGGCCATCACCTTCGGCGTGCTCTGGCTCTTGGGAACGTGGGCGTTCGCGCGGAAAAAGGCGGAGGCGCCGCCGCCTACGGCTTCCTGAGCGCGACGTTCACGACGTCGTTCTTTGCCTTGAAGACGAGAATCGGATTCTCCTGCGGCCCGAACGCGCCGAGGTAGCGGGAGGCCGGAACGGGTTCGACGGCGACCTCCTGTTTTTGCGTCTCGCTCGGCGGCTGCACCACGTTGGGCGGCACGACGACGTCGCGCCGCACCGTCAATCGCCGGCGTTTGGCCGCGCGGAAGGCGAAGACGTTGCGCTTCGGCTGCGCGGTCGTGGGCGGCGGAAACGACGCGATCACCGCGGGCGCGGAAATCGACGGTGCGGGTGGGGGAGCGGTGATGCGAGCGACCGGCACCGCCGCCGGCCGGCAGCATCCCGCCACGAGAAGGAGCAGAATCGCTGAGGTCTTCATCGCTCTTGCGACGGCCGCCTCGGCTGCCAGGTTTCGCATTTTTCACGGCGTCGCGAACGCTCCTTTGACGCACCCCGGTGCATCCTTCGCCTCAGTCCAATCATTGAGGTCGTAGCCCGCAGCGCCCCCCTTTCCCTTCGGGCGTAGAATCCCTCCGTTTTCGTCGTCTCACCCCACCGTTGAATTTTTCGCGAGAAGGGAGATGCCCATGTCGAAACGGACCATCGACAAAATCAGCCGGAGAAAATTCGTCAGGATCACGGGCGGCGCCGCCGCGGCGGCAGGTCTCACCACCGGCTTCCTCTTTCCCCGGCGCGCGCTGGCGCAGCAGAAGACGCTGAAGATCATCCAGTGGAGCCACTTCGTTCCGGGCTACGACAAGTGGTTCGACAACGTCTTCACCAAGGAGTGGGGCGCCAAGAACAACTGCAACGTCGTCGTCGACCACATCGCCATCGGCGAGATCAACGCGCGCGCGGCCGCCGAGGTCGCGGCGAAGAAGGGGCACGACCTCTTCATGTTCCTCGCCCCGCCGGCCGCGTACGAAAAGCAGGTCATCGACCACCGCGAGATCTACGACACCGTGCAGAAGAAGCACGGCAAGTCGATCGAGCTCGGCTACCGCTCCACCTACAACCCGAAGACGAAGAAATTCTTCGCCTTCTCCGACTCCTACGTCCCCGATCCCGGCAACTATCGCCAGGACCTCTGGGCTGACGTCGGATTCCCCAACGGTCCCGACTCGTGGCACGACCTCCTCGTCGGCGGGAAGCGGATCAAGGACAAGCACGGCAACCCGGTCGGCATCGGGCTCTCGCAGGAGCTCGACACCAACATGGCCATGCGCTCCATCCTCTGGTCGTACGGCGGCTCGGTGCAGGACGCGCACGGCAACCCGTCACTCAACTCGAAGAACACGATCGAGGCGGTGAAGTACGTGCGCGAGCTGTACAAGCAGTGCATGACCGCCGAGGTCTTCTCGTGGGACCCGTCGTCGAACAACCGCGGCATCCTGGCGGGCAAGCTCTCCTACGTCGCCAACGCCATCTCCGTCACGCGCTCGGCGGAGAAGGACAACCCCGACATGTCGAAGAAGATCCAGCTCCGTCCCGCGCTGCGAGGGCCGGTGCGCCGCATCGCCTGCGAGCACGTCATGGACTGCTACGTGATCTGGGACTTCGCCGAGAACAAGGAGGACGCGAAGAAGTTCCTCATCGACTACGTCGACAACTTCGAGACCGCGTTCAAGGCCAGCGAGTTCTACAACTTCCCCTGCTTCCCCTCGACCGTGCCGAACATCAAGCAGTTGATCGCCAACGATCCGAAGGGGGTGCCGCCGAACAAGTACGCGGTCTTGGGCGACGTGCTCAATTGGGCGACGAACGTCGGCTATCCGGGCTACGCGTCGGCGGCGATCGACGAGGTGTTCAACACCTTCGTCATCCCGACGATGTTCGCCAAGGCCGCCAAGGACGAGATGACGCCGGAGGCCGCGGTGAAGGCGGCCGACGAGGAAGTGCGGCGCATCTTCGCGAAGTGGAAGTAGTGAGGATGGCGCCCCTCACCCGGCCTTCGGCCACCTTCTCCCCGCACGCGGGGAGAGGGCGCTCACCGCAGGTCCTTCGCCCCGCTTGCGGGGAGAAGGTGGCGCGAAGCGCCGGATGAGGGGCGATTTCAAGGAGACTGAATGGCGGTCGTCGAGACCAGGAACCTCACCAAGATCTTCAAACGCGGAAACGTCGGCGCCGTCAACAACGTCGATTTGCAGAGCCGGGAGGGCGAGTTCCTCGTCCTCCTCGGCCCCTCCGGCTCCGGAAAAACGACTCTCCTGCGGATGATCGCCGGCCTCGAGGAGCCAACCTCGGGCGAGATCCTCATCGGCGGCCGCGTCGTCAACGACCTCACGCCGCGCGAGCGCGGCATCGCCATGGTCTTCCAGAGCTACGCGCTCTACCCGCACCTCACCGTCTACAACAACATCGTCTTTCCGCTGAAGGCGCAGGGCGTGCCGAAGGCGAAGCAGAAGACGCAGGCGGAGTGGGCGGCGTCGCTGCTCGGAATTCAACATCTCTTCGGACGCAAGCCGCGCGAGCTCTCCGGCGGCGAGCGGCAGCGCGTGGCGCTGGCGCGCGCGATCGTGCGCGAGCCGTCGCTGTTCTTGCTCGACGAGCCGTTGTCGAATCTCGACGCCAAGCTCCGCGCCTCGGCGCGCGAAGAGCTCGAGCAGTTCCAGAAGCGCATCGGCACGACGGCCATCTACGTCACGCACGACCAGGTCGAGGCCATGGCCATGGGCGACCGCATCGTGGTGATGTCGCAGGGCGTCGTGCGCCAGATCGGCACGCCCGCCGACGTCTACGACGAGCCCGCCGACACCTTCGTGGCCACGTTCCTCGGTTCGCCGCCGATGAACATCCTCGCCGCCGACGACGTGCTCGTCGGTTTCCGCCCCGAGCACTTCCTCCCGCCCGGCTTCGCCGGCCGCGCCGGCGAAAACGTGGCCTTCCAGTTTCGCATCACGCACAGCGAGTACCTCGGCGCCGAGCGCATCCTCTACGGCCTCATCGAAGGCGGCGCATTCGGCGGGCGGAAGGCGATCTCGCGCATCCCATCGACGCACGCCGAGGGGCTCGATGACGGCGGCGTGAGCACGTTCCATGTCGCGGAGAGCGATCTGAAGTTCTTCGATCCTGCCACGGAGAGGCGCACCACGCCGCGGAGGATCGCCACTCCATGAGACGGCAGCGCTGGCTGGGGCCGGCCATGTTCATGCCGGCCATCCTCTACATCGTCGCGCTCGTCGGCGTGCCGTTCTTCATGGCCTTCTTCTACAGCCTGACGGACGCGAAGGTCGGCAGCACGACGTACCACTTCGTCGGGCTGCACAACTTCGTCGACGTCCTGCGCAACCCGACCTTCCGCCGTTCGCTGCAGAACTCCTTCGTCTTCACGATCTGCTCGCAGATCCTCGTGCTCATCGGCGCGAACATCCTGGCGCTGGCGCTCAAGGACGCCTTTCCCGGACGGCGTTTCCTGCGCTTTTTGATCCTCCTGCCGTGGGTCGCGCCGGTTTCGATCGGCTCGCTCGGCTGGAAGTGGATCCTCGACTCGCTCTACAGCGTCATCAGCTGGGTCGGCGTGCAGTTGCACATCTTCCACAAGTTCGACACGCCGATGTGGCTGGGCGAGCCGAAGCTGGCCATGATGTCGGTGATCCTCGTGCACACGTGGCACATGCTGCCGTTCGCGACGGTGATCATCCTCGCCGGGTTGACGGCCATTCCGAAGGACATTCCGGAGGCGGCGGCGGTCGACGGCGCCGGCTTCTTCCGCACGCTCTTCCAGATCACCATTCCGATGATGCTGCCGATCATCAACGTGGCCGTGCTCTTCGGCGCGATCTTCACCTTCACCGACATGACGGTGATCTACATCCTGACGCGCGGCGGACCGTACGACACGACGCAAGTCATTCCCTCGGAGGCATTCTTCACCGGCGTCCTCGGATCGGATCTCGCGGAGGGTGCAACCATCTCCATCTTCCTCGTCCCGCTCCTCGTCGTGGCCGCCTACTTCATGCTGCGCACGGCGCACCGCGCGGAGGTGACATGAGGCGAGGCTGGTTCGGCCGGCTGGTGATGTGGGGCGTGCGCATCGTCTTCGCCGTGATCCTGGCGTTCCCCTTCTACTGGATGCTGATCACGACGTTCAAGCGCAACACGGACCTCAACAATCTCGAGAACAACCCGTTCCTCTTCAACGAGCGGCCGACGCTCGAGCACCTTCGGCTGCTGTTCCACGAGACGATGTTCCCGCGCTGGGTGCTGAACACGGCGTTCGCGGGACTGGTCGTCGTCATCATCACTCTATTGCTGGCCGTGCCCGCGGCGTACGCGCTGGCGCGCCTCACCGGCAACTGGGGCGCGCAGCTCGGCATCGGCGTGTTCCTCACGTACCTGATCCCGCCGACGCTGCTCTTCATCCCCCTCTCGAAAGTCGTGGCGCTCCTCGGCCTGCAGGACTCGCTCTGGTCGATCATCATCGTCTACCCGAGCTTCACCATCCCGTTCTCGACGTGGCTCCTGATGGGCTTCTTCAAGTCGATCCCCAAAGATTTGGACGACGCGGCGATGGTCGACGGCCTCACGCGTTGGGGCGCCTTCGTGAAGCTGATGATCCCCATGTCGCTCTCCGGCATTCTCACGGTGGTGATCTTCAGCTTCACGCTGGTGACGCAGGAGTTCGTCTACGCGCTGACCTTCATCGCCTCCGCCGCGCACCAGACGGTGGGCGTGGGCGTGCCGACGTTCCTCGTGCGCGGCGACGTCTACTACTGGGGGTCGCTGATGGCCGCGTGCCTGATCACGAGCGTGCCGATCGGGATTCTGTACAACCTGTTCCTCGACCGGTTCATCGAGGGGTTCACCGTCGGCGCGGTGAAGTGATCCTCGCCCGGGAGCGGCGAACGTTGTCGGTCACGTAGAATGACCTCGATGCCGTTGGTTTCCTGTCCCGACTGCGGTCGCGACGTCTCGACGCTCGCCGGCGCCTGCCCGCACTGCGGACGTCCGATGCCGGCAAACTCACTGCGGCCGCCGCAGGCGTTCGTGACCGCCCAGGAGGAGACGCTCTGGCGTGGCACGCCGTCGCCGAAGGTGCTGATCGGACGCGGGGCCGGACTGCTGTTGACCTTGATCGTGGTGGTCGTGGCCGCACACATCTTCGCGTCGTTCACGGCCGACCTGACGACGCGGTCGAGAATCATTTCCGCCGGATGGTGGATCGCTGCGGCGGTTTTCGTCGTGCAGGCGATCCGCCTCGGCATGGCCGTCCTTGTCCTTCGCGGCACGATGTACACGATCACCAACCAGCGGATCATCATCGAGAGGGGAGTGCTGTCGAAGGCGGTCAACGAGATTGACCTGCGCACGATCGACGACACGCAGTTCTTTCAATCGCCGATGCACCGTATGCTCGGCATCGGCGACGTGACGCTGGTCTCGACCGATCGCACGACGCCAACGTTGGTTCTCCGCGACGCTCCCGACCCGCGCGCCCTGCGCGAGCTGATCCGTTCGCACGCCTACCGCGTCAGCCAGCGGCAGCTCTTCACGCGGGAGGCATAGCTCGTGCGCGGCGAGGTCCATTCCCTCATGGCTGTGTGGCGCATCGCGTGATCCGCGCCCGTTCTTTCGTCCGAGGTCGCGGCGGAGGACGTCGAGGTGAGGGAGGAGCGGCGCGCCGCCGGCGTCGCGCGCGAGGCCTTTTATGACCTCGTACGTGCGCATGGCCGCGGCCACGACGTTCGCCTTCCGCGACTCCATCGGGTAGTTGACGCTGGCCAGGAGCGCGGCCAGGGTCGGCGATGGCGCGGAAGGCATCGATGAATTGCAGCGTGTCGCGCGCCTCGGCGGCGTTGGGTGTGCCGAGCGACGGTCAAGGCGATGACGAAACCCGGCCGGCTTTCCGCCGCGGAGCCGCGTGCGTCACAGGAGCGAATCGGGCTCTCGCGACCGGAGCGGATTGGGCTCTGAGGGGCAGAGGCCGCGGCCTCTGCCCGAGGTATCCTTGGTCAGGCCAGACTAGATGAGTGAAAAGATCAATATTTACGACGCCAAGACTCGGCTCTCGCAACTCGTCGAGCGTGCCGAAGCGGGCGAAGAGATCATTATCGCGCGAGGAGGCCGTCCTGTCGCCCGTCTGGTGCCGTTTCGCCGTCCGGCGGTCAAACGCAAGGCGGGACGCTTGCGCGGACGTATCCGCATCGGAAGCAACTTCGATGATCCTCTGCCCGCAGAAGTATTCGATCGTCGATAATGATGAGGCTTCTGCTCGAAACTCTCGCGAGTGACACGCGACCTCGTTGAGGCAAAGACAGCGACGCCGCTGTGAGCTCCGCGACGATTTCGAGATCGCGATCAAGCGTCGAGGTCCCGTCGCTCGGTGCCGCGCTGGTCGTCGACGAGATCTATCGCAACAGCGCCATCCGCTGATCGCCTCTACGACAGCAACAACTCCAGATCCTCGGCCGTGATCTGGCGCAGGATGCTGTTCTCTTCCCCGATGATGGCCTCGGCCAGCGAGCGCTTGCTCTCCTGCAGTTGCAGGATCTTCTCCTCGATCGTGTCGCGCGCCACCAGGCGATAGGCCATCACGTTACGCGACTGGCCGATGCGGTGGGCGCGGTCGATGGCCTGCGCCTCCACGGCGGGGTTCCACCACGGGTCGAGCAGGAACACGTACTCGGCGGCGGTGAGGTTCAGCCCGAGCCCGCCCGCCTTCAGGCTGATCAGAAAGACCGGCACCTTCGGGTCGTTCTGGAAACGCTGCACCTGCTCCTCGCGGTCGCGGCTCTTGCCGTCGATCCATGAATGCGCGATCCCGCGCTGGCGCATGCCGTCGCGCACGATCGACAGCAGCGACGTGAATTGCGAGAAGACCAGCACCTTGTGCCGCTCGTCGAGCAGGACCGGCAGCTCCTCGAAGAGCGTGTCGAGCTTTGCCGCGGCCTCGCCGCGCCGCTTCGCGTCGACCAGGCCGGGGTGGCACGCGGCCTGGCGCATGCGCAGCAGCGCCTCCAGGATGTGGATCTTCGACGTGGCCAGCCCCTTGTCGGCGACGCGGCGGAGAAGCGAGGCGCGGTAGTAGTCGCGCAGCTCGTCGTAGAGCTTGCGCTGCTTCGGCTCGAGCTCGCACCAGATCGTCTGTTCCACGCGCTCGGGGAGCTCCGGCGCGACCTGCGCCTTGGTCCGCCGCATGATGAAGGGCCGCACGGTCTTGGCCAGCATCGTCCGCGCCTCGGCGGCCTCGGGAGTCTTGCGTCCGGCATCGCGCAGCAGCTTCGTCACGCGCGTCGACTTCGCGCGCAGCATGCCGGGGTTCAAGTATTCGAAGAGGCTGGCCAGCTCGCCGAGGTGATTCTCCACGGGCGTGCCGGTGAGAGCGAGGCGGTGACGGGCTTGCAGCAGCGTGACGGCCTTGGCCGCCTGGCTCGAGGCATTCTTGATCGCCTGGGCCTCGTCGAGAATCGCGTAGTCGAGCTCCACGCCGGCAAAGCGCTCCGCTTCGCGGCGGAGAAGAGCGTACGTAGTGAGGACGAGGTCGTAGTCGCGGAAGTGATCGGTCGTCGGCAGGCGGTCGGGCGTGGCGTGATCGAGCACGCGCAACTCGGGCGTGAAGCGCGCCGCTTCGGCCTTCCAGTTGAAGACGAGCGAGCGGGGAGCGACGACGAGCGAGGGGCGGCGCTCGGCCGCCGGCGCGCCGCGGCGCTGGTCGAGCAGCGCCAGGACCTGCACGGTCTTGCCGAGGCCCATGTCGTCGGCGAGGCAGCCGCCGAAGCCGAGCTCGCGGAGGAAGGAGAACCATCCCAGCCCTTCCTGCTGATACGGCCGAAGCGCGCCGCGGAACGTCGGCGGCGCGGACTCCGGCGCGACGGTGGTATCGAGCACCTTCCGCCGCGCCCGGTCGAACACCTCGTCGAAGGCGACGTTCTGCCGCGTGGCCAGAAGCGCGTCGAGCAGCATGACCTGATTGCGGCGGAAGCGCAGCCCGTCGTCGTGCTCCCCCGACGCGGTGGCGAGGAACGGCTCGAGTTGCGCGCGCCACTCCGGGCGAATCAGGCCGAGCTTCCCGTCGTCGAGGCGGACGAACGACTCGCCTTTGCGCAGCGCGGTCAGGAGGCGCGGCAGGTGCACGCGTTGCCCCTCGAACGTGGCCGCGGCGTGAAGATCGAACCAGTCGATGCCGCCGCGCAGCGAGAGCTCCAGCTCGCCGCCGCCCGCGTAGACGCCATCGGTGCCGCGGACTTCCCATCCCGCTTCGATCAGGCGCGGGATGGCCTCGGCGAGGCGTGCGCGCGGAATCGACAGCGCATCGCCGTACGTCGTGAAGCCCTGTCCCCACAGCGCGTCGAGCCGCTGCGATTCGGCCTCGGCGTCGCGGAGGACGATGCTCCGCGACTTTTCGTCGTAGAGCGCGCGCGTCCGCGCGAGCGCGTTCACGCTCAGCCCGTCGTAGTGGAAGGTGGGAACGGCGTTCATGTTCGAGTCCCACGACCGGGCCTGGAGCTCGATCGTGGCTCGCGGCGCGACGCGCCGCTCTTCCCACCGCAAGTCGGCGGGCAGCTCGATCGGAAGCGGCGACGCCGACGCGGCGATCGCTTTGAGGAACGCGTTGATCTCCTTGGCCGGAATCGTCACGTCTTCGCGGCGAAGCAGCGCGGCCCAGGCGTGCGTCTCCTCGTCGGCAAAGCGGGCGATCGAGTCGCGAAAGATGACGAAGCCGCCGCGGGTGACGGCCAGCGGCTCGCGCACGGAGATGCTCTCTTCGCCGCGGCGGAGAGTCCCGGTCAGGACATACTTGCCGCCGCGCTCCTCGGCGCGGACGGCCAGCCGCCATGGCTCGCCGCCGTCGAAGCGGACGCCGGTCTCGTACGTTCCTTTTCCGCTGCGGATCCAGAGGCGGCCGCTCTCGATGAGCTTCGGCACGAGGTACTCGGCGGCCGGCCAGGCGATGGACTGGCGCGCATCGACCATTCCGTATTCGTAAGAGCGCGCGGCAAGAATGGACAAGATCTCGCGGTCGCGCGCGTCCGGCAGGCGGGAGATCGCGCCGACGGGCAAGGAGAGCGTTTGCGGTTTGCCGAGCTCGCCGTTTTTCTTCGGAGTGCGCGCGGCGATCTCGATCAAAACGGCCGTGCTGGACGCGGCCGGGTCGACGACCCAGAGGATCTCCGGCGGGATGCGGGCATTCTCGGCGCGATGGTACCCATACGGAGCGAGAGAGCCGATCTGGGAGCGCCAGCGGCTCGGCTCGACGTAGGGACGGCGGTAGGGGCGGTAGGAGCGCAGCGGAGAAGCGGGCTCGTCGAAGTCGAAGTCGTCTTCGGTGAAGTCATCGTCGTCGTCGCTGAAGGGAATCGTTTCCGCCTGGTCATCGATGAGGAGGTCGTCAATGGGGCCGGGGAAGCCGATCTTCTTCGACTGGCACGTCACGAGCGTCGCCCAGATGTGCTTGCAGATCTCGAAGTTGCCGTCGAAGTAAGGGCAGGTGCAGGTCGCCCAGAGGGTCCGCTCTTCGTAGCGAAGGGTGATGAGGTAAATGTCGCTGCCGGTCACCGTCGCCGACACGACGTTTTCCTGGATCCGGTGGGTTCGCACCGCGCCTCCCCGCGCGTACGCCGCGCCGCGCTGGCGGACCTGGGACGGGACGAACTGCTCGAGACGGGAGAGGACGAGGAGATTCACGGGGCGGAATGATTGTAATCGAGGTCCCCCGAGGCCGAACCACCCGCCGCACGTGTTGACATTCTCGCCGGTTGAGGCGCATCGTTATCGCCGCCTATCTGCAGTCTTCACATCTAGGAGGTGACCCGTGGAACTCTCCCGCCGCGGTTTCCTCAAGGCGACGACAGTCGGCGGCGCGGTGGCGCTCGGCTTCGACGTCTCCCAGGCACGCGCCGAGATGCGCGCGCTGAAGGTCTCCCGCACCACGGAAACCCGCAGCATCTGTCCCTACTGCGCGGTCTCGTGCGGCGTGATCATTCACACCCTGGGCGACCGCTCGAAGAACGCCACCGCTTCCGTCGTCCACGTCGAGGGCGATCCCGACTCGCCCATCAGCCGAGGAAGCCTTTGCCCCAAAGGCATCACCCTCAAGGACGACATCGCTCACAAAGGCCGGCTCACCAAACCGATGGTCCGCCGTCCCGGCTCCGACAAGTGGGAGGACATCTCCTGGGACGATGCCATCGCCAAAATCGCGCGCCACGTCAAAACCACGCGCGACAAATGCTTCGTCGCCAAGAACGCCAAGGGGCAGGTCGTCAACCGCAACCCCGGCATCGCCTGGATCGGCGGCTGCACCGACACCAACGAATTCAACTACCTGCAGTGGAAAGCGATCTCGGCCTTCGGAGTCCCCTATCGAGACTCCCAGGCCCGTGTTTGACACGGGCCCACGGTGGCCAGTTTGGCCGCCACCTTCGGCCGCGGCGCGATGACCAACGGCTGGGTCGACATCAAGAATGCCGACGTCATCCTGGCCATGGGCGGCAACCCCGCCGAGAACCATCCCGTCGGATTCAAGTGGTTCATGGAGGCGAAGCGGACGCGCAACGCCAAGCTCGTCGTCGTCGACCCGCGCTTCACGCGCACCGCGGCAGTGGCCGATTTCTACGCCCCCATCCGCCCCGGCACCGACATCGCCTTTCTCCTCGGCATCATCCGCTACGCCATTGCCAACAACCGCTACCACGCCGACTACGTCAAGCTCCACACCAACGGACCGTACATCGTCAACGACAAATACTCGTTCAACGACGGCCTCTTCTCCGGCTTCGACACCGCGGGGAAGAAGTACGTGAAGGACTCGTGGGCGTACGAGGGCGATCCGGCCAAGGGCGGCGCGTACCACGTCGACGACACCCTGCAGAACCCCCGCTCCGTCTTCCAGCTCTTGAAGCAACATGTCGACCGCTACACGCCGGAAATGGTCGAGCGCATCTGCGGCACGCCGAAGGACAAGTTCCTCAAAGTCGCCGAGATCGTGACGTCGACCGGCAACGCCCAGCACGTCGGCACCATCACCTACGCCCTCGGTTTCACCCAGCACTCCACCGGCGTGCAGATCATCCGCGCCGCGGCGATGCTGCAACTCCTCCTCGGCAACGTCGGGCGGCCCGGCGGCGGCGTCAACGCCTTCCGCGGCCACTCCAACATTCAGGGCGCCACCGACACCGCCGGCAACACCGAGATCCTTCCGGGCTACCTCAAGACCCCGCTCGGCGACCTGCAGACGCTTGCCGACTACAACAAATCCGGTGTCCCGCTCACGCTCAACAACCAGCCGTGGGCGACGATGAACTACTGGGTCAACTACCCGAAGTTCATGGTCTCGCTGCTCAAGGCGTTGTACGGCAATGCCTCGACGAAGGACAACGACTGGGGCTACGCGTGGATGCCGAAGATCGACGGCAACTACTCGTGGATGTACATCTTCGACGACATGTACAAGGGCTCCTCGATGCGCGTCGGCGGCAAGGAGCCGGGCCCCGAGGGCTTCATCACCTTCGGCATGAACCCCGTCGGCCTCGGGCCGAACTCGAAGAAGATGATCGCCGCGCTGTCGAAGCTGAAGTGGATGGTCGTCGTCGAGAACGCCGAGACCGAGACGGCCAGCTTCTGGAAGGCGCCGCAAGAGTACGGCGGCGCGCCCGCGAATCAGATCCCGACCGAGGTCTTCCTGCTGCCGGCGGCGAACTTCGCGGAGAAGGACGGCACCTTTACCAACTCCGCGCGCTGGATGCAGTGGAAGTGGGCGGCGCTCAATCCTCCGGGCCTGGCCAAGACCGACCAGGAGATCGTCGCGCGCATCTTCCTCGCCGTGCAGAGCCTCTACAGGAAGGAAGGGGGCGCCCTGCCGGAGCAGGTCCTCAACGTCACGTGGCAGTACACGAATCCCGTCAATCCGGACCTCGGCGAAGTCCTCAAGGAGATGAGCGGCAAAGCGCTCGCCGACATCAAGGACCCGAAGGATCCGACGAAGATCCTGAAGACGGCGGGGCAGCAGATCGACGGCTTCGGGCAGTTGCAGGACGACGGCTCGACGCTGTGCGGCAATTGGCTGCACTCCGGCGTTTACACCGAGGCCGGCAACAACGCGCAGCGGCGCAGCACCGCCGATCCGGGCGGCCTCGGCATGTTTCACAACTGGGGCTTCTCGTGGCCGGCCAACCGCCGCGTCATGTACAACCGCGCCTCCGCCGACGCCGAAGGAAAACCGTGGGATCCGACGCGCGTCGGCATCAAGTGGAACGGCGAGAAATGGGTCGGCGACGTGCCGGACATCAAGCCCGACTCGCCACCCGGGATGTACGGCGCCTTCATCATGCTGCCCGAGGGTGTCGGTCGATTGTTCGCGCCGACGCTCAACGACGGCCCGTTCCCCGAGCACTACGAAGCCGTCGAGGCGCCGATCGACAACCCGCTCCATCCGAAGGTGACGTCGAGCCCCACCGCGCTCAAGTTCTCCTCGGACAAAGACGCTCTCGGCACCAAGGAGAAGTTCCCCATCGTCTGCACCACCTATCGCCTGACCGAGCACTTCCACTACTGGACCAAGCACCAGCAGGCGGGCGTGCTCAACGAGCTGCAGCCCGGCTTCTTCGTCGAGATCCCCGAGGCGCTGGCGAGCGAGAAAGGCATCGCCAACGGATCGAAGGTGAAAGTCACCTCGGCGCGCGGCTCCATCGAAGGGACGGCCATGGTCACCAAGCGCCTGCCGGTCATGAATGTCGACGGCAAACGCGTCTGGCAGATCGGATTCCCGATCCACTGGGGCTACGCCGGCGCGCCCAATCACACCGGGCCGCTGGCGAATTTCCTGACCTCGTCGTCGGGCGACCCGAACACCTGGACCCCCGAGTACAAGGCCTTCCTTGTCACTCTCGACAAAGCGTAGGAGGAGGCGAGAGATGGTTGCGCAAACGCTCGAAATCAAATCCTCCTCGGCGTCGATGTGGGGAACGACCACCGGCATCCGCACGCTGCCGACGGTCTCGAAGTACATCGACACCTCCACCTGCATCGGCTGCAAGGCGTGCGAGGCCGCCTGCCAGGAGTGGAACGATCTGAAGCGCGTGCCGACGGCGCAGGACGGCTCGTATCAGACGATGCCCGCGCTCGACGCCGAGTTCTGGAACCTCATCAAGTTCCGCGAGCAGGACACCGCCGACGGCCTCGCCTGGCTCATGCGCAAAGACCAGTGCATGCACTGCGCGGAGCCGGGATGCCTGGCGGCGTGTCCGGCGCCCGGCGCGATCGTGCAGTACGCGAACGGCATCGTCGACGTGAACCCGGAGGCGTGCATCGGCTGCGGGTATTGCGCGACGGGGTGCCCCTTCGAGGTGCCGAAGTTCCACGCCAAGACCGGGAAGATGGCCAAGTGCACGCTCTGCGTCGACCGCGTCGAGGTCGGCCTCGAGCCGGCCTGCATCAAAGCGTGTCCGACGGGGTGTCTCAACTTCGGCACGAAGGAGGACATGGTCGCCCTCGGCAATCTGCGCGTGGATCAGTTGCGGGCGTCGGGGTTCAAGGACGCGGTCTTGTACGACCCGCCGGGCGTCGGCGGGACGTCGGTCGTGACGGTGCTGAAGTTCAACAAGCCGGAGTGGTACGAGCTCCCGGCCGATCCGCACGTGCCGATCGGCGTGCGCGTCTGGAAGCAGATCCTGCGGCCCGTCGGCGTGATCGCCGCGTTCCTCTCCATCTTCGCGGTGTTCGGCCACTACACGAAGTACGGGCCGAAGGAAGTCGTCGAGGAGAAATCCGATGAGTAGCAGCGTCGCCGAGACTCCCATCGTCGTGGCGCGGCACCGCGAGAACGTCATCGTCGAGGGCGAGATCATCCGCCACCGGCGCGCCTCGCGCCTCATTCACTGGTCGGTCGCGTTCACGTTCTTTCTCGCCCTCATCACCGGCATGCCGATCTGGACGCCGCTCTTCCGCTGGATGGCGGCGCTCGTCGGCGGGCTCGAGGTCGCGCGCATCATCCATCCGTACGCCGGCGTGCTCTTCTTCCTCGTGTCGGTGCTGCAGTTCTTCCACTGGCTCGGGGACATGCATTTCCGTCCCGACGAGAAGGGCTCGTGGCGGCCGTCGAAGCTGATGGCGTACATGCGCTACGAAGACACGGCGCCCGAGGGGGGGAAGTACAACCCGGGGCAGAAAGTGTTCTTCTGGGCCGTGACCCTCGGCGCGCTCGGGCTGCTCGTCAGCGGCGTGGTGATGTGGTTCCCGCTGCGCTTCCCGCCGGTCGTGCGCGAGCTGGCCATCCTGCTGCACGACATCACCTTCATCTGCTTCTTCGTCGGCATCGTCTTTCACATCTACCTCGGCACGGCCGCGGAGCCGGGCACGTTCCGCTCGATGATTCGCGGCACGGTCACGCGGCCGTGGGCGCGGCTCCATCACCCCGGCTGGCTGAAGGAGATCGACAAGAGCGAATGACCCTGACCGCCACTTCGGTGCGCGCGGAGCTCGAACGGCGCTCCGCGCGCGCCTTGTCGCTCCCGGCATGCCCCATCCTCGCGTTCGTGGCGGTGCTGTGCCGCGCGCAGGCCTCGATCGCTGGCGCGTTGGACGACGGGCGCACGCCGTGCGCCCCTACCGACGCCACCGGTAGGGGCGCAC